>JAIOQK010000112.1 GCA_021413425.1 Mycobacterium sp. | reverse complement strand
CAGAGCGCCCAGTGCGAGTGCCAGTTTGACGTCCCCGGCCCCCAGCCCGGACGGTGCGGCCAGGTGAACAACCAGGTACAGCGCTGACAGTGCGAGCCCACCCAGCAGGGCAGCCGTACCGCGGCCGGCGACCGCGGCACCGGCGGTGATCACCGCCGCACCGCTCAGGGTGAGCACGTTGGGCAGCCGCCGCTCGCGCAGATCGACCACACTGAGCGCGACCGCCCAGCCGAGTACCGCCGCCCCCGCCACGGCCCAGACGACACCCATGGGGGTGAGATTAAGTCAGCGCGTCGGCCATGGCCTGCCGCGGAGCGGGTCGGCCTGTGAATTGTTCGACCTGACTGAACGCCTGGTGCAGCAGCATCTGCAGACCGCTGATCACCTCGCCGCCCGCGGCGCTGACCGCGCGCGCCAGCGGGGTCGGCCACGGATCGTAGATGGCGTCCAGCAACACCGGCGCACCGGCGAATGTCGCGGCATATTCGGCGGCGACGTCGGCCGGGATGGTGCTCACGACCACGTCGGCGCCGGCGGCCAGCTCATGCGTCACCGGATCAGTGAAGTCGGCGAACCCGGTCGCCGCACCCAGATCGGTCCCCAACTCCAGCAGCCGGGCCGACTTGTCGCGGTTGCGCGCCACCACAGTGATCTCCCGGACGCCGAGACCGGCCAGGGCCACCACCGCCGACGGCGCGGTCCCGCCGGAGCCGATCACGATCGCGCGCCGCGGATCACGCAGGTGGCCCAACGCGCCCGCCACACCATCGACATCGGTGTTGTCCGCGCGCCAGCCCCGCCCGGTACGCACCAGGGTGTTGGCCGAGCCGACCTGCTCTGCGCGACGGGTCCGCTCGTCGGCGACGGCCAGCGCGGCGAACTTACCGGGCATCGTCACCGACAAGCCGACCCACTCCGGCCCCAGCGAACCGACCAGCGGGGGCAGTTGCTCCGCGGTGCACTCGATGCGCTCATAGGTCCAGTCATCCAGGCCCAGTGCGCGGTAAGCCGCCAGATGCAGCTGCGGCGAACGGGAATGGGCCACAGGCGATCCCAGGACGGCGGCTCTGCGGCCGGCCATGGCGCTCCTACCGCCCGGAATTCAGGATGCCGCTGCCCCGAGCCTTCTCGATATTCGACAGGTGCTCCTGGTAGTCGGCGGTGAACAGCGTGGTGCCGTCCATGTCCACCGTCACGAAGTACAGCCAGTCCCCCGGCTCGGGACGCTCAGCGGCGGCCAGCGCGTCATCACCCGGCGAGCAGATCGGAGTTGCCGGCAACCCGGCCATGGCATAGGTGTTCCACGGCGTCTCGGTCTTGCGGTCGGTGTCGGTGGTGGCCACCTCCTGACGATCCAGCGGGTAGTTCACCGTGGAGTCGAACTCCAGCCGGTCATACTCGCTGTCGAGCCGGTTGTAGATCACGCGCGCCACCTTGGCGAAGTCCGCCGGCTTGGACTCCTTCTGCACCAGCGATCCCACGATCAGAACCTCGTAGGGCGACAGGTTCAATGCCTGGGCGGTCTCCAGCAGACCGCCCTTCACGTAGTGGTCGTTGCTCTCGGCGACCAGGGTGGCCAGAATCTCCTTCGGCGTGGCCGCCGGATCGACGTTCCAGGTCCCGGGCGCGATGAGTCCCTCCAGGCGCCGGTGGCTGTTGCCCATCACCCCCGCGCCCTGCAGCGCCCACTCCGGCACGTTGAGCGAGGACAGCGGGCCCTCCCCGGCGGCGGCCTTGAGATCCTTGGCGGGCACGCAGTTCTTCTCGCCGTTGAGTTCCACACAGGTGGCCTCGGAAATCAACGTGAAGATGCCCTCGGTCACCGCACCGCTGCCGACCGCCTTGACGTCGTCGAGTTGACGGCCCTCCGGGATCACCATCTTCCCGACCCGGCTTTGGGCGTCGGTGAGCTCGGCGACCGCGGTGGCCGACGGGATCTCGGTGCGCATCTTGTAGAAGCCCGGCTGAATGGCGGCGATCGCGGCGTTACCGCGGGCCGCGGCCAGGAACACGTCCACGT
This sequence comes from Mycobacterium sp., assembly GCA_021413425.1. Classification (GTDB taxonomy): domain Bacteria; phylum Actinomycetota; class Actinomycetes; order Mycobacteriales; family Mycobacteriaceae; genus Mycobacterium. The sequence continues at coordinate 19,959 of JAIOQK010000112.1, read as the reverse complement.
TGGCGATGACGCCACGCTCCTTGAGAGCCTGTGCGATCACGGTGGTGGAGTCGCCGCTGTGCACCTGGATGACGACGTCCTCCTTGCCATCCCCGGTGAAATCGGTGGGGGCCTTCAGCAGCCGGGGTCCGAACACGATCGCAGCGATCACGACCAACGCCAGGGCACCGAGCACAGCGACGAGCCGACGGCGGCCGGTGGGCGCGGGCGTGCGGTGCGACCGCCGCTGCGCGCGGCGTGGGCGTTCGGTGCCGACAGGCTCCGGCTTCGCGCGGCCGGACTCCGGCCGCTCTGGAGTCTCACTGTCTGGCATCTGTCTCTCTCACCGGTCGGGCGCCGCGGCGCGGCGCTGGTCCAGCCAGCCCAGCAGGATCGCCACGGCCGCGGCCGGGTCGATCTTCCCCCGCTGATCCTTGGCCCGCACCCCGGCTTCACGCAGAGAACGCGCTGCGCTGACGGTAGTCAATCGCTCGTCGGCCAGTCGAACCGGTACCGGCCCGATCCGCTCGGCCAGTGCGTCCGCCACCGCCATCGCATCCTGCGCCGAGGCACCGGCCCGGTCGGCCAGCGTCCGCGGCAGACCGACGACCACCTCGACGACCTGCAGTTCGTCCACCAACTGGGCCAGCCGTCGAAGGTGCGCCGACCGGCGGTCGCGCCGGACGGTCTCCACCGGCGTCGCCAGGATCGCGTCCGGATCGCTGGCGGCGACACCGATGCGGACCGTGCCGACGTCGACCCCCAGGCGCCGGCCCCGGCCCGGGTCGTCGGGGCCCGGCCGGTCGGGCATCCTCTCGGCGGTCAACTCCTCAGCCCTGGCTCAGTGCTGCCCGGACCGCGGCCAGGGCGGCGTCGATTCCGGCCGGATTGCTGCCGGAGCCCTGCGCCAGGTCGGCCCTGCCTCCCCCGCGGCCACCGACTGCGGCGGCCACGGCTCCCACGAGGTCATTGGCCCGCGCACCGCCGTCCTGCGCGGCGGCGTTGGCGGCCACCACGAACGGCACTGAGACATCGGTGTCGTCGTCCTTGCCGTGGACCCCGTCACCGATCAGCACCACCACGCCCGGCTCGGAGCCCAACCGGCCGCGGATATCACCCACCAGCGCCCGCAGGTCCCCGGCTGTCATACCGGCCGGCATCCGGCGGGCCACCAGGCGGAACTTGCCCACCTGCTCGGCCCCGGCGGCGGCGTCGGCGGCGTCGGCCTTGGCACCGGCCAGCCGGACCCGCTCGAGTTCCTTCTCGGCCGTCTTCAGTTTCTCGACGAGGGTGGCCACCCGGCCCGGTACCTCCTCGCTGGGCACCTTCAGCGATGACGCCAGAGCGGCCATCAGCGCGCGCTCCCTGGCCAGATGCCGATAGGAGTCCAGCCCGACGTAGGCCTCGACACGTCGCACACCGGAGCCGACCGAGGCCTCTCCCAGGATGGTGATCGGGCCGATCTGTGCGGAGTTGCGCACATGGGTTCCGCCGCACAGCTCCAGCGAGAACGGTCCGCCGATGTCGACTACCCGAACCTCGTCGGGGTACTGCTCGCCGAACATCGCCATCGCGCCCATCGCTTTGGCCTTCTCGAGACCGGTGAGGAAGGTGTTGACCGGGTAGTCGGCCTGCACGGCCTCGTTGGCGACCTGCTCGACCTGATTGCGCTGCTCCTCGGTGAGCGCGCTCTGGGAGTTGAAGTCGAAGCGTAGGTACCCCGGGCGGTTCAGCGAGCCGGCCTGGACGGCGTTGGGGCCCAGCACCTGTCGCAGCGCGGCATGCACCATGTGGGTTCCGGAGTGTCCCTGCGTCGCGCCGTGGCGCCAGGTGGTATCAACCGCGGCGACCACGGTGTCGCCCTCGACGAACTCACCCGACTCGACGTTGACCCGGTGCACCCACAGCGATTTGGCGATCTTCTGGACGTCGGTGACGGCGGCTTTAGCCGACTCGCTGCCTCCGGTGCCGGTGAGCCAGCCGATGTCAGCTATCTGGCCACCGGACTCGGCGTACAGCGGGGTGCGGTCGAGCACGATCTCCACCCGCTCGGGTTGCACCGTCTCGGAGTGCACCCGAGGATGGTGCGCCACCACCGGCACACGTTTACCGTCGACGAAGATGCCCAGAATGCTTGCCTGGGAGCTCAATTCGTCGAATCCGGTGAACTCGGTGGGTCCGGCGTCGACGAGTTCGCGGAACGCCGAGAGATCGGCGTGAGCGTGCTTGCGGGCGGCCGCGTCGGCCTTGGCCCGGCGGCGCTGCTCGGCCATCAGTTCGCGGAAGCCCAACTCGTCCACGCCCAGTCCGGCTTCAGCGGCCATCTCGAGGGTCAGTTCAATGGGGAATCCGTAGGTGTCGTGCAGGGCGAAGGCCTGCGCACCGGCCAGCACGGTTTCGCCGGCCGACCTCGTCGCGGCGGCGGCGTCGTCGAACAGTTTGGACCCCGAGACCAGGGTGCGGTTGAAGGCCGTCTCCTCGGCGACCGCGATGCGGTTGATCCGGTCGAAGTCGCTGACCAACTCCGGGTAGGACGGCCCGGTGGAGTCCCGAACACAGGCCATCAGGTCGCCGACGATCGGGTCTTCGATCCCGAGCAGCTTCGCCGAGCGCACGATGCGTCGCAGCAGGCGGCGCAGAACGTAGCCACGTCCTTCGTTGGACGGTGACACCCCGTCGCCGATGATGATCGCCGCGGTACGGCTGTGATCGGCGATCACCCGATAGCGCACGTCGTCGTCATCGCGGCCCTGGCCGTAACCCCGCGGCGCACGCCGGGCGACCGTGTCGATCACCGGTCGCAGCAGGTCGGTCTCGTAGACGTTGTCGACACCCTGTAGCAGGCAGGCGATCCGTTCGATGCCCATGCCGGTGTCGATGTTCTGCCGCGGCAGCGGGCCGAGGATCTCGAAGTCGTCCTTGCTGGTGCCCTCGCCGCGTTCGTTCTGCATGAACACGAGATTCCAGATCTCGATATAGCGGTTCTCGTCGGCCTCCGGGCCGCCTTCGACGCCGTAGTCCGGCCCGCGGTCGTAGTAGATCTCCGAGCACGGCCCGCACGGTCCGGGAATACCCATCGACCAGTAGTTGTCGGCCATTCCACGGCGCTGGATGCGCTCCGGCGGCAGGCCCGCGACCTCCTGCCACAGCTGCTCGGCCTCGTCGTCGTCGTAGAACACCGTGGCCCACAACCGCTGCGGATCGAACCCGTAGCCACCGTCGGCGACGGGGGTGGTCAGCAGGCTCCAGGCAAGTTCGATGGCACCGCGCTTGAAGTAGTCGCCGAAGGAGAAGTTGCCCGCCATCTGGAAGAAGGTGTTGTGCCGGGTGGTGATGCCCACCTCGTCGATATCGGGGGTGCGGATGCACTTCTGGATGCTGGTGGCCGTGGCATACGGCGGGGTCCGCTGGCCCAGGAAGAACGGCACGAACTGCACCATGCCGGCGTTGACGAACAGCAGATTCGGATCATCGAGGATCACTGAAGCGCTGGGCACCTCGGTGTGCCCAGCGTTGACGAAGTGGTCGGTGAACCGCTTCCTGATCTCGTGTGTCTTCACCGGTGGTGGCGTCCTTAGTGGTTCGGTCGAAGGGACAACATTACCGGTCGGCCCGCGACGTTGCGCCTGGCAGGAGGCTCAGCCGCACCGATCGCCGTGGGTTACGTGATCGGCCCCGTGGGTCGGCGTCGGGCGGGTTCCCGAGACGGCCTGAGCCAGGCTCACCCCCGCGAGATCGACACCAGGGTCGCGATCCGGCGCGGGATCGCGACCCTGGTGTCGATCTCGGGGCCAGGGAGTGGCGACTGAGCGTCGCTCAACGCCGGCGGCGGATGATGGCGCGTAACTTCTCGAGCCGGCCGGCGATGTCCCGCTCCGCGCCGTGGGCGGTCGGTGTGTAGTAGTCGGTCCCCACCAGATCGTCGGGCGGATACTGCTGGGGCACAACGCCGTCGGCGTCATCGTGGGGGTATCGGTAGCCCTTTCCGTGGCCGAGTCCTGCTGCGCCGGCGTAGTGGCCGTCGCGCAGATGCGCGGGCACCATCCCCGCTTTACCGGCCCGGACATCGGCCATGGCCGCGCCGAGCGCGGTGGTGACGGCGTTGGACTTCGGCGCGGTGGACAGGTGCACGGTGGCGTGCGCAAGCGTCAACTGCGCCTCGGGCATACCGATCAGCGCCACGGTCTGGGCGGCCGCGGCGGCCACCGGCAGCGCAGTGGGGTCGGCCATGCCGATGTCCTCACTGGCCAGAATCAGCAGACGGCGCGCGACAAAGCGCGCATCCTCCCCCGCCACCAGCATCCTGGCCAGATAGTGCAGGGCCGCGTCTACATCCGAGCCGCGAATCGACTTGATGAAGGCGCTGATGACGTCGTAGTGCTGGTCTCCGTCGCGGTCGTACCGCACCGCCGCCTTGTCCAGCGACTGCTCGATGATGTCGACGGTGACAGGCTTGCCCGCCGCAGATGCTGTCTCGGCGGCCACCTCGAGTCCGGTCAACGCCCGGCGCGCGTCTCCGGCACTCATCTGAACCAGTAGATCGACGGCGTCGGCCTCGACGGCCACTGAGCTGTCGAGGCCGCGCGGGTCTGCGATGGCCCGGGTCAGCAGGGTGTGGATGTCATCGCGGCCCAGCGGATGCAGTTGCAGGATCAGTGACCGGGACAGCAGTGGCGCCACCACGGAGAAGGACGGATTCTCGGTGGTGGCGGCCACCAGCAGCACCACGCGGTTCTCCACTGCCGCCAGCAGAGCATCCTGCTGAGTCTTGGAGAACCGGTGCACCTCATCGATGAACAGCACAGTCTGGCGGCCGTGCACCGCTTCGCGCCGCGCCTCGTCGATGACGGCCCGGACCTCCTTGACACCCGCGGACAGCGCCGAGAGCGCCTCGAACCGGCGGCCGGTGGCGTGCGATATCAGTGAGGCGAGCGTGGTCTTCCCGGTGCCGGGTGGACCGTAGAGGATCACCGACGCCGCGCCGGAACCGTCGACCAGACGGCGCAGCGGTGAGTTGGGCCCGAGCAAATGCTGCTGCCCGACCACCTCGTCGATACCCGCCGGGCGCATCCGCACCGCCAGCGGTGCCGACGCCGGCGGCACCGCGGAGGTGAGCGGTCCTTCCGCGCGCGGCAGGTCGAACAGGCTGTCGGACATGGATTCAGCTTCCCACGACGTGGGCGGATGATCGGGCCGACCTTGCGGTGATTACCTGTCATGCCGGATCGGTGGATACCCCACCGGGCACCGCCGTGCCCGGGAGGATCCGAGACCGATGTGAAGGGTCAGCAAATATTTGCCAAAACCATCAATCGCAAAGTTTTGTTTCGCTAGATTGAGCACCGGCTCAACAAGATAACTGGGCTTTTGAACTGCGGTAACCCCACTGCTGATCGGCCATGGCGTGTGCTGATCACCCGAACATTGCATATTTGGGAAAGGACGTATTCGTGGCTGACAAGATCCACAATCAACCGCTCAACATCGTCGACAATCTCGTCGACAAGCCCTATACCGTTCAGCGGCTGGTAGAACGGCCCGTCGAGAAGGTGGTCGACAAACCGGTCACCCTCGAGCGGATCATCGAGCGCCTGGTGGTCGACACCGTCGACAAGATCGTCGATAAACCGGCGCAGGTCTCCCGGCTCGTCGAACGGCCGGTCGTGAACGTGGTCGATGAGGTCGTCGAAAAACCGGTCAAGGTCACCCGCCAACTCGAGCGGCCGGTGGTGACGATCGCCGACGAGGTGGTGGACAAGCCCGTCAAGGTCACCCGGGTCATCGAACGACCGACGATCACCGTGACCGACGCCGTCACCGACAAACCAGTGCAGGTGCAGCGGCTCGTCGAGCGTCCGGTGGTCACCATCATCGACAAAATCGCCGACAAACCGGCCGAGATCCAGCGGCTCGTCGAGAAACTGGTGGTCTCGGTCGTCGACAAGGTCCAGGAGCGCCCAGCCCAGATTCAGCGCCTCGTGGAAAAGTTGATCGTCGACATCCGCGACAACGTGGTCGATAAACCGGTCACCGTCGAGCGGCTCGTCGAGAAGCCGGTCGTAACCGTCGTCGATAAGGTCGTCGAGCTCCCCGTCCAGCGGATCGTCGAGCGGGTTGTCGAGAAGCCGGTCGACAAGATCATCACCAAGGTGGTGGAGAAGCCGGTCGAGAAGATCGTCGAGAAGATCATCGAGGTGCCGGTCGAGAAGATCGTCTACAAGACCGTGGAGAAACCGGTTGAGCGGATCGTCGAGATCACGGTGGAGAAGCCGGTGGTCAAGGTGGTCGAGAAGATCGTCGAGGTCACCGTCGAGAACATCGTCGAGAAGGTTGTCGAGAAGCCCGTCGACCGCATCGTCGAGAAGATCGTCGAAAAACCCAACATCATCGAAAAGATCATCGACAAGCCCGTCGACCGCATCGTCGAGAAAGTCGTCGAAAAACCCAACATCATCGAAAAGATCATCGACAAGCCCGTCGACCGCATCGTCGATCGTCGAAAAACCCAACATCATCGAAAAGATCATCGACAAGCCCGTCGACCGCATCGTCGAGAAGATCGTCGAAAAACCCAACATCATCGAAAAAGTCGTCGAGAAGCCGGTCGACCGGGTGGTCGAGAAGGTTGTGGAGCGGCCGCGCATCGTGGAGAAGGTGATCGACCGGCCGGTGGAGAAGGTGATCGAGAAGACCGTCACCAACCCGGTACTGGTCGAGAAGGTCGTGGAACGCGATATCGAGTACGTCGATGAGCGAATCGTGGAGCGGCCGATCGAGACCATCGTGGAACGCATCGTCGAGCGGCCCGTCTACCGCGAGGTCGAGAAGATCGTGGAGAAGCCGGTCGAGAAGATCGTCGAGGTGGTTGTCGAGAAGCCGGTGATCGTTCACAAGTACGTGGAGAAGCCGGTGGAGCGCATCGTCGAACACGGCGAGGAGATCACCGTCAGCCGGCGCATCATGGGTAAAGCCAGCGAGGTCGGAGCCAAGTTCGTCGGACGGGATGCGCGTCAAGTGGATTGGGTGGAACGCACCACCGGCGAGCGCCCCGACGGCGACGTCGTCGGTGACGAGTCAGCGGTGTTCCGCGCCCGGGAGGCGTACCTCGTTGAGCCCAAGGACGGGGATCCGCCGCAGCGCCGGCACTGATTCCCAGCCGGCTCACGCAGCCGGCGGACGAACATGGCGCCGGGGCAGTCTGACCCCCCTCCTGCCCCGGCGTCATCCCATCGAACGTCTCACCAGTCCACACCGACAAGACAACTGAGGAGTCTGTTGTGACCCCAATCGTGTCACCGCGCTACCGTCGCGGTGCATCGCTATTGCTCGGCGGCATGCTCGTGGCCGCGGGCACCCTCCTAGGCTCCGCCCCGCACGCGTGGGCGGAGCCGACCACCGAGGCCATCGATGCCATCAACGACCGCTACACCGCGTTCGGCGGAGACGTATCACTGCTCGGCGCGCCGGTCGCCGAGGCCGTCGACGTACCGGGCGGTGCCGCGCGGGACTACGAAGGCGGCGCCATTTACTACTCCGCCGACTCCGGCGCCCACGTGATGTACGGCGCGATCCTGGATCGCTACCGCGCACTCGGCGGCCCGGGCAGTGAACTCGGTTTCCCGAAGAACGACGAGAGCGACACCGGGGACGGCGTCGGGCGGTTCAATGACTTCACTACGCCGGGCGGAGCGGCGATGTACTGGACACCGCAGTGGGGTGCGTCGGTGGTGAAGGGTCGCGTTTTGGAGGCATGGCGCCAATCGGGCGCGATCACCGGCCCATTCGGCTATCCCAGCGCTGACACGACGGTGATCGACGGTGTACAGACCGGCAAGTTCGTCGGCCCTGACGGCACCCAGATCCAGTGGTCGCCGGACGGCGGGCTAGTCACCATCCCGGCTGCTGTGGCGGGCACCATCTCAGGGTTCAGCGCTGTCACGCCGACAGCAGAGGGGACCACCGCCGTGACCACATCGACGCCGTCCGGGTCGGCTGCCACCTCGACGTCACTGACGAGCAGCAAGTGGTGGTGGATTCCCGCCGGCCTCGCGGTGGCCGCCCTGCTCGCCGGGCTGGTGCGACTGCTGCGCCGCCGCCCCACTGAGCCGGAACCGGTGAAGATCGCCGCCCAGCGGGTACCCGAGGTCATTCCCGCGCCCGCACCGCGGCCGGCGCCGGCGGCAGTGAAGCCTCCGACTCCCCCACCACCGCCGCCGCGTCCGCCGGCGCCCACCCCGACCAGGATCGCGCCCGTGGCCCAGACGCCACCCAGGCCGGCGGCTCCCCCGCCACCCGCCCGGCAGTCCCTCGTCGCCGAGCCACCGACGGCGAAGATCGCAGCGGCGACGAGCGAACTGCCCAAGGCGACGATCCGTTCGGAGGCGACCGTCACGGATCTGGCGCCGGTGATCAAGTACGAGACGCAGGCCCCGGCGGCGACAACGACCCAGGTCACCTATCGCAACAACGCGGTCGGCACCGACCAGGAAAGCGTTGCCGACAAGAGCGACTCGACGCCGGACTGAGATGTCGCTGCGCCAGCAACGCGCAGCCGATCGAAGGAGAAATAGATGGAATGGCTACTGGGCGCCCTCGGCGGTCTCATCGGCGGCAATGCCGCCGGTGCCGCCAAAAACAGCCTCGGAGTCGGAGGTAACAGCATCGCCGGCGCGCTCGGCGGTGCTGTCGGCGGCGGTGTGATCGGGAACCTGCTGGGCTCCGGCGCCGGCGGTCTCGACATCGCGCAGATCGCGGGGCAACTCGGCGGCGGCGGTGTGGTCGGCGCCGTGCTGACGGCGATCGTCGGCGCGTTGGTGAAGGGCCGCAAGACCAACGGCTGAACACGCGCTACTTCAAGCGTCACCGGGAGACGACACCCGGCGCGGGCGCGACACCGCCTGTGCCGGGTGTTCCCGTTTCAGTGAACGGGCGACGCAACAGGGTCGACGGCGGGTCGTTCCGTCATGTCCGGCGAGGGCCACGGTTGCGCGGGTGGACGCTGTCGGACCACCTGCGGCCACCAGAACCACCGGCCCATCAGTGCGGCCACCGATGGAGTCATGAACGACCGGATCACCAAGGTGTCGAACAGCAGTCCGAATCCGATCGTGGTGCCCACCTGCGCGAGGATCGTCAGCTCGCTGAAGACCATCACCGCCATCGTGACCGCGAAGACGAGGCCGGCCGCGGTGACCACCGACCCGGTGCCGGCCATCGCCCGGATGATCCCGGTGTTGAGTCCGGCTTTGATCTCCTCCTTAAACCTTGCCACGAGCAGCAGGTTGTAGTCCGAGCCCACCGCCAGCAGGATGATCGAGGACATCACCAGAACCATCCAGTGCAGCGGACGGCCCAGGATGTCCTGCCAGATCAGCACAGACAATCCGAACGACGCGCCCAGCGACAGCGCAACGGTTCCGACGATCACCGCGGCCGCGACCACAGCCCGGGTGATGATCAGCATGATCACGAAGATCAGACAGAGCGCGGCAATCCCGGCGATCAGCAGGTCGTAGTTGGCCGCCTCCTGCATGTCCTTCAAGCTTGTGGCGGTGCCGGCCAGATAAATCTTGGAGCCCTCAAGCGGGGTGCCCTTGATCGCTTCGAATGCGGCGTTCTTGATGATGTCGACATGGGTGAGACCCTCCGGTGACATCGGGTCACCCTCGTGGGCGATGATGAACCGCACCGCTTTTCCGTCCGGCGACAAGAACATCTTCATACCCCGCTTGAATTCGGGGTTGTCGAACACCTCGGGCGGCAGGTAAAAGGAATCGTCGTTCTTGGCCTCGTCGAAGGCCTTGCCCATCGCGGTCTGGTTCTCCTGCATGGCCTGCATCTGGTCGTACATGCCGGACTGTGTGCTCTGCATCGTCAGCTGCATGGTCCGCATGGACTCCATGGTGGCGATCATCGGCGGAATCAGGGTGCGCATCTGTGCGGTCAGTGTGTCGAGCTTGTACAGGTCCGGCAGTAGCGCCTGAAAGTCTTCGGTGGTGGCATCGACACCGTCGATGGTGTCGAACACCGACCGTATCGACCAGCACAGCGGGATGTCGAAGCAGTGCGGTTCCCAGTAGAAGTAGTTGCGGATCGGGCGGAAGAAATCGTCGAAATTGGCGATGTTGTCCCGCAGCGCTTTGATGTCCTCGTAGGTCAGCGTTATCTTGCCGGTCATCGAGTGCGTGACGGCGTTGAGCTCACCCATCAGGACGTACATCCGCTGCAGATTGTCGACGTTGGCCTGCATGTCGTCGCCCTGCTTGAGCATGTCGTCCATGCGGTCCTGCAGGTAGGACATATTCATCGTCTGCAGGGTGCCCTGCATGCCGAGCATGAACGGGATCGAGCTGTGCTCCAACGGAGTTCCCTGCGGGCGGGTAATGGTCTGCACCCGGCCGATTCCAGGCTGGTGGAACATGGCTTTGGCGATCCGGTCGATCACCAGGAAGTCGGCGGAGTTGCGCATATCGTGGTCGCTCTCCAGCATCAGCAGTTCCGGGCTGAGCCGCGCCGACGGGAAGTGCCGTTCGGCGGCCGCGAATCCCTCTGCCGCCGGGATGTCCTCCGGCAGGTAGTTGCGGTCGTTGTAGTCGGTCCGATAGCCGGGCAGGGCGAGAAGTCCGACCAGCGACAGCGCGATCGTGGCCACGAGGATCGGGCCGGGCCACCGCACGATAGAGGTGCCGATGCGGCGCCAGAAGCGAATCCGCATGGCACGCTTGGGTTCCAGCGCTCCCAGCTTGCTTGCCACGGTCACCACGGCAGGCCCCAGGGTTAGCGCCGCGGCCACGACGATCAGCATGCCGATGAACAGCGGAACCCCCAGTGATTTGAACATCGGGGTGCGGGTGAAGTGCAGGCACAGCATCGCGCCGGCGATGGTCAGGCCCGACCCCAGGATGACATGCGCCGTGCCGTGGAACATGTCGTAGTAGGCGGCCTCTTTGTCCATGCCCTTGCTGCGCGCCTCCTGGTAACGGCCGAACAGGAAGATCACGTAGTCAGTGGCGGCCGCGATGGCGATCATCGTCAACAGGTTCACCGCGAACGTCGACAGCCCGATCAGGTGGTAGTTACCCGCGAAGGCGACCAATCCGCGCGCCACCGCGAGTTCGACGAACACCATGAGCAGCGACAGCACCACGGTGACCATCGACCGGTAGACGAACAGCAGCATGAGGGTGATCACGCCGAAGGTCAGCGCCGTGGTGAGCCGCAGGCTGCGGTCACCGGCGATGTGGGTGTCGGCGATCAGGGCCGAGGGCCCGGTGACGTAGGTGGTGACGCCGGGCGGGGTCGGGACACTCTCGACGATCCCCTTGGCCGCCTCCACAGACTCATTGGCCAGCGTCTCGCCCATATTGCCCGCAAGGTAGACCTGCACATAGGCGGCCTTGCCGTCCGAACTCTGCGAACCGGCCTCGGTCAGCGGGTCGCCCCAGAAGTCCTGCACGTGCTCGACGTGGCGGGTGTCGGCGTTGAGCTTGGCGATGATCTCGTCGTAGTACCGGTGGGCGTCATCACCGAGTGGCTGCTGGCCCTCCAGGACGATCATCACCGAGGTGTTGGATGTGAATTCGCCGAACGCCTCGCCGATGCGGTTCATCGCAATGGTCGACGGCGCATCCGGGTTGGCCATCGGCACCGACTGCTCCTGGCCGACGACCTCGATCTGCGGCACCAACGTATTGGTGAGGACCGCCAGCGCCAGCCAGCCGAGGATGATCGGCACCGACAACCGCCGGACCCACCGGGCTATGGGCGAACGGGCGGGTGTCGCGGGCGCCTCGTCGTCGCGTGTGGCGAGTGTGGTCATCCCGATTTGACGATGCAGAACGTCTGAGCACTGACGCCGGTGGAGACCCGCTCATCCTTGACGACGTCGTCCACGGTGATCCGGCAGCCGATGGTGTCGCTGTCGCCCTGCGCGACGATGTTGGCCGCCGCGGCCGGCGCGGTGGTGGTCAGCGTCAGCGACCACGGCAGCGTCACATCGCGGGCGATCTGCGGCTCGGCGTCGAGGTTGAGGTAGTTGATGGTGGCCACCGCACCGGGCGGGCCGAAGATCTCGTAGGTGACGGACTTGGGGTTGAACGGTTTGGGGTCGTCGGCCAGGCCGCTGCCCTCGCGGGTGAGTTCGGTCTTGCCGAACACCCCGTGCAGGCGGTCGACGGCGAAGGCCGCGATGCCGACGACGATGGCGATGACCAGTGGCATCCAGGCGCGGCGCAACCCGCGCATGGCCCAATAACCGAGGCTGCGGCGCGGGCGTCTGTTCTGCTTGGCCTCCCGCCGGGCCCTACGGACCTCTTTGCGGGACTGCGACGGCGGCTGTGGCTCCGGCACCGACAGGCCCGACGGCTGGGCGAGGTCGGATTGCGCACCGGCCGGGGTCTCCACCGTCATGCTCGGCTCCTCCGCCCTGCGACCACAATCAGCACCACTACATAGTAGAACTAACAGTATCGCTGCGCGAAGCCGGTGTGACACGTGTCATGCGTTTGTCAGCAATCGGTGGTCACTCGACGACGCCGGAAAGCCCCATGTCGTCGAGGGCACGGCGGGCCACCACTTCCAACTCGTCGCGGGTGGTGGTGCCCTCCGCGTTGCTGAAGCCGATGGCGATCCACATCCGGCCATCCACCCGCCCCGATATCAGCGGGTGGAAGATCCCGTCGGCACGGCGCAGGTCGCGGAACGTAATGCCCTGCTCGAACGGCAAAAGGTACGTCGATGCCGCGTCGGTGCCATCCGGCCGGTTGGTTGCCGGATCCATTTCGCCCAGGTAGGAGCAGGCGACCTCCTTGCTCTTGAGCACCATTCCCTCGAGTCTGCGCACCGCACTCTGCGGCACGAACGGCACCAGCGGCAGCGGGCCCAGCAATTCGTTCCCGCCCTCGCCGAGGCCCTGCAGCGCTTCTTTGAATTTCACTCGCGCGCCGGACAGATCGGCGGTGACCTCGTCGGGGTCAATCGTGAACGTCACATTCGTCAGAGCATTCGCCCGGGTGTCCCCCGGTGCGCGCTCGCTGATCGGGATCGAGATGTTGACCATCCCGTCCTCGTCCAGCCAACCGAGACCCTTCCCGCATCTGGCTCCGAACCCCAGTAGCAGTGTCGGACCGGACCCACCGAGTTCGCCAGCGCGCCTATCCCATTGCTCGACGTCAACCTGGATCGTCACCGAGGGGACGAAGACCTGCCGTTCCATGCCGGCCTGCGCAGGGATCGCCGGGGCTTTCTGCCGGACCGCGGCGGTGCCGTCCTTGCGGGCCAGCCGAAGGGCGGCCAGGACCGACTTTGCCACCTCGGGCAACCCGCGAATCAACACCCGCGCGTCCTGGCGCATCGCCTGGAATCTGGTGCGCGAAGCCGGTGGCGGATAGCCCAAGTCGTGAGTTATCCCCTTGGCGGCATCGGTGACGGCGACAACGGCGCCCCCACCGTCGGCGATGGTGTGCGAGACGATCAGCACCACGGCCGCACCGCCCTCGGTGAACGGCAGCACCGCCAATCTCCACGACGGACCGCGCTCAGGGTCGATGGGCACGACCGCCTGCTCGGCAGCCCACGCTCGAAAATCACTGCGCGGCCGGGCCGTCGGTGCGATCTCGATATCGGGCAGACCAGGCCACGCGACCCATCTGTCCCTGCCGAACGGCAACGGCGATCGTTCGATACGCCGGCCCAGAAGTCCTTGTCCGAGGTTGTGATGGAACCGGCGCAGGGCCACCAGGTCGACCTCGTGGTCATAAATCCAGCACCACCGGATCAGTGGATCCCGACCGCGCGCACGCAGACCCAGAAACGAGGCCTGGTCCATGTCGTCGATCGTGTGGTCCACGCCGCAATCATAGACGCGGGCTATTCGACGATTCCCGACACCCGGACGTCCGCCAGGGTCTCGCGGACCCGTTGGGCCAATTCGTCCCGGGTGGTGGTGCCCTCGGCGTTGATGTAGCCGATGCTGATGAAGATTCTTCCGTGTGCGCGACCGGTGACCACCGGAAAGAACACCCCCCGCGTCCGGCGGATATCGGCTGTGGTGAGCGCTTCGGCCATGCGTACGGCGAAGAAGTCGGCGTCGGTGCCATCCGGGCGGTTCGCGTCGGGAGCCACCTCGCCGAGGTTTGAACTGCCGATGACGCCGGTGCTGATGACCATGCGCTCCAGTCGCCGGGCCATTGCCTTGGGCACCACGGGCACCAGCGGAAGCGGAGTCAGCAGCTCATGGCGGGCCTCTCCGAGGGTGGACAGCGCGGCCTTGACATCGGAGCGCACCGTGCTCAGGTCCTCGCAGACCCGGGTCGGGTCGACGACCACCGCAACCTGGGTCAACGCGTTTCCACGGGTGTCGCCCTCGGTCCGCTCGTTGACCGGAACGATGATCTCCACCTGACCATCGCCGTTGACCCAGCCGAACCGGCTGCCCAGCCGGGAGGTGAATCCGATGAACAACGACGTCGGGGTACCGCCGAGCGCGTCGGCCCGCTCGTCCCAGTCCCCGGCGTCGGCATAGACGGTGATCGCAGGAACCGACACGGGCACAACTGGTTTCAGATCCCTGTTTATCGATGCGCCCGCCGGGGTCGACATGGCATCTGCCCGTTTCCGGAGCAGCTGCACCATGGCGACGCCCGCGCGGAACATCGCCGGGAACTCCTGTATGAATCGACGCGAATCAGCCAGCAGCGCAGATACTTTCGGCCTTGCGACATCCGGGTAGCCGAGATTGCGATCGACCCCCTTCACAGCTTCCTCCACGGCCACGATCCCACCGACTCCGTCGGCCACGGTGTGAGACAACACCAGTGTCACCGCCGCACCGCCTTCGGCGATCGGCTGCACGGCCAGCCGCCAGGACGGTCCGCATTCGGGATCGATCGGCAGTGCGGCCTGCTCGTCGATCCATGCAGAGACTCCAGCGCGTGGCCGCGGCGACGCCGCCACGTCGATATCGGGCGGGCCCGGCCAGGCGATCCAGCGGTGTCTGCCGAACGGCAGCGGTGACCGCTCGATACGTCGACCCAGCAGGCCCCGCCCAAGGTTGCGATGAAACCGCCGCAACCCCTCGGGATCGACGCTGTGTTCGTAGATCCAGATGTACTGGATCACCGGTCCATGACCAAGCGCCCGCAGGCCCAGAAACGAGGCCTGATCGATGAAGTCGAGCGTGTTGTCCATGTCGACCGTCAGGGCGTGTTCTTCGGGGCTTCTGGCTTGTGGTCCATCCCGGACTCCTTGCGCTGTGCGGCGGTGATCGGCGCCGGCGCGTCGGTCAGGGGGTCAACGCCGCCGCCGGACTTGGGGAAGGCGATGACGTCGCGGATGGAGTCGGCGCCGAACAGCAGAGCGGTGATGCGGTCCCAGCCGAACGCGATACCGCCGTGCGGCGGCGCCCCGAAGGTGAAAGCCTCGAGCAGGAACCCGAATTTCTCGGCCGCCTCGCCCGTGTCGATGCCCATCACCGCGAACACCTGCTCCTGGATGTCACGGCGGTGGATGCGGATCGACCCGCCGCCGATCTCGTGACCGTTGCAGACGATGTCGTAGGCGTCGGCGAGCACCGCACCGGGGTCAGCACCGATGCTGCCTACGAAATCCGGTTTCGGCGCGGTGAACGCGTGGTGCACGGCCGTCCACGCGCCGGTCCCCACCGCGACATCACCGGCTGCCGTCGCCTCATCGGCCGGCTCGAACAGCGGCGGGTCCACGATCCAGACGAACGCCCACGCGCCCTCGTCGATCATGTCCAGCCGCCGCGCGATCTCACCGCGGGCAGCGCCCAGCAGCGCGCGCGAGGTCCGCGCCGGACCGGCCGAGAAGAACACGCAGTCACCGGGTTTCGCGCCGACATGGGCGGCGAGCCCGTCGCGTTCGGCCTCGGAGAGGTTCTTGGCCACCGGCCCGCCCAGCGTGCCGTCCTCCCCGATCAGCACGTACGCCAGGCCCTTGTGCCCGCGCTGCTTGGCCCAGTCCTGCCAGCCGTCGAGGGTGCGGCGCGGTTGCGACGCGCCGCCGGGCATGACAACGGCCCCCACATAGGGGGCCTGGAACACCCGGAACGGCGTGCCTGCGAAGTACTCGGCGCACTCCACCAGTTCCAGGCCGAACCGCAGATCCGGTTTGTCCGATCCGTACCGGCTCATCGCCTCGGCGTAGGCCATTCGCGGGATGGGCCGCGGCAGGTCGTAACCGATCAGGGCCCACAGTGCCGCCAGCACCTCCTCGGCGACGGCGATGACGTCGTCGGCGTTGACGAAGCTCATCTCGACGTCGAGTTGGGTGAACTCCGGCTGACGGTCGGCGCGGAAGTCCTCGTCGCGGTAGCACCGGGCGATCTGGTAGTAGCGCTCCATGCCGGCCACCATCAGTAACTGTTTGAACAGCTGCGGGCTCTGCGGCAGCGCGTAGCATGAGCCCGGCTGCAGCCGGGCCGGCACCAGGAAGTCGCGCGCACCCTCGGGGGTGGAGCGGGTCAGCGTGGGTGTCTCGATCTCGACGAACTCGTGGCCGGCCAACACCTCGCGGGCCGCAGCGTTGACCTTCGAGCGCAACCGCAGCGCGTCGCCCGGGCCGCCGTCACGGCGCAGGTCCAGATACCGGTGCCGCAGCCGCGCCTCCTCGCCGGGCAGCTCGTCGAGCTGGAACGGCAGCGCCGCGCTCTCCCCGAGCACCGTCAGCGTCGTCGCATTGACCTCGAGCTCGCCGGTGGCGATCTCGGAGTTGGTGTTGCCCTCGGGCCGGACCTCCACCACGCCCTCGACAGCCACACAGAACTCCGAGCGCAGCCGGTGCGCCTGTTCGAGGACCCCGGCCTCGCGGAACACCACCTGCGACACCCCGGACGCGTCGCGCACGTCGATGAAGATGACGCCGCCGTGGTCACGCCGACGGGCCACCCAGCCCGCCAGTGTCACCCGCTGCCCGGCGTCGGAGGCCCGCAGGGACCCGGCGGCATGACTGCGTAGCAATGACACTCCTCGGCAGGGGGACGACGGATGAAGTCTATGAACTCGCCCGTTGCGTTCGGCGACCGACACCGCAAAGCCCGGTTGTGGCAAGCTGGACGCGGCGGTTCACCAGGTAGGCGGCACGGAGATCGAGGAGCACCGATGACCTTCAACGAAGGTATGCGGATCGACACGAGCAAAACCCGATCCAGCGGCGGCGGCGGTCGTGGCATTGCGATCGGGGGCGGTTTCGGCGGCCTCGCGATCGTGCTGCTGGCGCTGTTCCTCGGCGTCGACCCCGGCACCGTGATTCCCCAGCAGCCGGCCGGTCCGGTGAAGGCCGAGGCGGGATTCGACCTCAACAAGTGCCGCACCGGCGGGGACGCCAATAAGTACGTCGAGTGCCGCGTGGTGGCCACCGCGAACTCGGTCGACGACATCTGGGCCGGCCTGCTGCGGGGCTATACGCCGCCGACCACCCAGCTGTTCAAAAACCAGGTGAACACCGCCTGCGGTCCAGCCACCAGCGACGTGGGCCCGTTCTACTGCCCCGCCGACAAGACGGCTTACTTCGACGTCGGCTTCTTCGACGTGCTGAAGAACCAGTTCGGCTCCAGCGGCGGACCGCTGGCCCAGGAGTACGTGGTGGCCCACGAGTACGGCCACCACGTGCAGAACCTGCTGGGCACCCTGGACCGGGCGCAGAAGGGCGCGCAGGGCCCGACCGGAGGCGGGGTTCGCTCGGAGCTGCAGGCCGACTGCTACGCCGGGGTGTGGGCCCATTACGCGGCCATCACCAAGCAGCCGGGAACCGACGTGACCTACCTGCAGCCGCTCACCGATGCCGATATCGCCGATGCGCTCTCAGCGGCGTCGTCGGTCGGTGATGACCGCATTCAGGAACAGGCCACCGGCCGGGTCAACCCGGAGAGCTGGACCCACGGCTCCTCGGAGCAACGGCAGAAGTGGTTCACCATCGGCTACCAGACCGGTGACCCCAAGCAATGCGACACGTTCAGTGTTCGCGACCTCGGCTAGCTAGCCGCAGACTCAGCGCGCGTCAACTCGGGCGCAGCGAGCACTGCACGCCGCTGCCGCCCTGCTGAGAGACCACGACCTGGCCGTCCACGGCGATCTCGCAGCGGAACTCCGGATTGACCCGCAGCCCGCCGCTGGCGCTGACGAAGGCCCACTGGGTGGGGTCGTTCAGCGTCGCCTGGAACGTCCACGGTGCGCCCGGGCCGACCAGTGTGCGAGCCAGCGGCATGAACGCCGGATCGTTGGCGGCGGCCTGGTTCGGCGGATCCCCGGTGACGTAGTAGATGTTCGCGGTGAGGTCGCTGGTGGTGGTCACCGTGTAGGTGACCTGACGCCCGCCGGGTGCGGGGGCGCTGGTGGGCGCCGCGCTCGGCTCGGTGCTCTCCGGTTCGGCGCCGACCGTCGAGGCGGCCATGGTCCCCGCGGCCAGCAGCACAGCAGCCGCGCCCACTGCAGTCAGGTGTCGCATATCGGAAGTATCGACGAGCGTTTGCCGGGCGTTACTTCGCCTTCAGCCGGCGTCGCGCAACTCCGGCGCCACCGCCTGGCAGGTAGCCGTCTGACCCAGAGCCCTCTGACCCATAGCCCTCTGACCCAGAGCCCTCTGACCCATCGTGCCGAACAGTTCGATGGCCGAGGCCACACACTCGTCGACGAAGCAGGCCAGGGACTCCGCATCGGCGGGACGGTGCAGGCTCTGGACACTGACCCCCACCAGGCTGGGATCGCTGGAGTCATGGACTATCGCCTCGGCGCCGGGGTTCTGCCCGATCCAGCGATCGGCCAGCCCGCACAGCCGGCCCCGATCCTCGACCGGGTAGAACCGGTCGGGGGTGATGCTCAACTGAACCGAGTCGCGATCGGGGCCGCAGGCCTCGAGGTGGACGTGCAACCGGCCCTGGTGGGCGTCGACGAGGAACACGAAATCGACGAGGAAGAAGTACTCGTCATCATGATGGCCGCGGAAGTACCGCACGCCGGTGCTGCGCAGGTAAGCCTCGATCAGCGCGTTCATACCCAGCTCAACGCCCCGGCCGATGCGACAGGTTCCGCCCCGGGTTTAAGAAACCTCTGAAGTTTCCGCGGAAGGGCCTCAGCCCAGCCGGGACAGGACCTCGGCGACGACCGAGGCGACCGCCACGTCGTCCTGCTGCCCGGTCGACAGATCCTTCACCCCGACCGTTCCCGCTTCGATGTCACGGTCGCCGGCCACCAGTGCCAGCCGGGCGCCGGATCGGTCCGCGGCGCGCATCGCGCCCTTGACGCCGCGGTCGCCGTAGGCCATATCGACCCGCACACCGGCGGCGCGCAGTGCGGCGGCCAGCGTGGCCAGTTTCAGTTTGGCCTGCTCCCCCAGTGGCACGCCGAACACCTCGCAGCGGCCGGCGTCGCCTACGGCCTTGCCCTCCGCGCGCAGCGCGAGCATGGTGCGGTCCACCCCGAGTCCGAAACCGATGCCGGAGAGATCCTGACCGCCGAGTTGGGCCATCAGTCCGTCGTAGCGTCCGCCGCCACCGATGCCCGACTGCGCACCGAGTCCGTCGTGGGTGAACTCGAAGGTGGTCTTGGTGTAGTAGTCGAGCCCGCGCACCAACCGCGGATTGATGACGTAGGGCACCCCGAGGGCGTCGAGGTGCGCCAGCACGGTGTCGAAATGCACTTTGGCGGCATCGGAGAGGTGGTCGAGCATCACCGGGGCGGCGGCGGTCAGCGCTTTGACCGCGGGGCGCTTGTCGTCGAGCACCCGCAGCGGGTTGACAGCGGCGCGCTCGCGGGTGGCCTCGTCAAGATCGAGTCCGAAGAGGAACTCCTGCAACAGTTCCCGGTACTGCGGGCGGCAGGCGTCGTCGCCCAGCGAGGTGATCTCCAGCCGGAAGCCGTCGAGTCCCAGCGCACGGAAACCGGCGTCGGCCACGGCGATCACCTCGGCATCCAGCGCCGGATCGTCGACGCCGATGGCCTCCACGCCGACCTGCTGGAGTTGCCG
>JAIOQK010000111.1 GCA_021413425.1 Mycobacterium sp. | reverse complement strand
CACTGGGTGCCGGTCCAGTCGAACTTGGTGGCCTGCGACGCGTTGTCCTTAGGCGCCGGACCTTCCAGCACAGATGCCACACAAGTGCCCGACGAGCAGTCGGTGCCGAAGTTGTACCAGGCGGTGTAAGCCTCTTCGCTCTGCCCGGCCGCAGCGCTTGTGCCGGTCTTCTGGTCGGTGTGGAAGGTGATCCGGTACCAGCCGTTCCAATTCGGTGCCGGCTCGGCCGATGCGGTCGGCACACCTATCAGCGAGGCGGCTAGCGCCAAGGCGCCGGCCGCGCGCAGACGGCTCATCGTTGGCAGACCCCGTTGACGATCGTCTTGCAGCTTGCCCCGGGGGGAGTCGGGTTGATCGTGGGGGAGAACGAGTTTTCCCCGCCCGGGCCGACCGCCTTCTCGGTGGGGGACACCGGTGCTGCGCTCGACGCCGATGGCGCGGTGGTGGCCGGTGCGGTGGTGGTGGGCTCTTCTTTGGTGCTTGTGGAGCAACCGGCGGTGAGCGTGCCCATCACGACCAGGGACGCACCCCCGGCGACCAGTGCGAAACGACGAGCCAGCTGAGAAGACTTCATGGTGTGTGCCGTCCATTTGTCGGGCCGGCCCCGACGGCCGGCTCTAGTGCCCTCAGTCTAATCCCCGGCCTAATCCCAGCTCAGGAGGTGGTGAAACCTTCGCGCTTGTGAGCACCGTCGCAGAACGGCTTGTTCTCGGAGTGGCCGCACCGGCACAGGAAGCTCTTGGAAGTCTCCTTCACCACGGTGCCGTCGGAGGCGAGAATCTCCACCTCGCCGTCGACCTGCAAGGGTCCGTCGGCCAGGGAGGTGATGGTGACTTTGGAAGATGATCCGCTCATGGCAGGCATTCTGCCCTACCCGCGCCGAGACGCCCAGATTGTCAGACACCCAGCGCGGACTCGATACCGCTGCGGGCGAAATAGAGCAGGAAACCCGCGGCGACCACCCACAGCAGCGGGCTGATCTCCCGGGCCTTGCCGGAGGCCGCACGCAACACCACCCAACTGATGAAACCCACGCCGATCCCGTTGGCGATCGAGTAGCTCAATGGCATCACCGCGACGGTGAGCACGACGGGCAGGGCCACGGAGAACTCGGCGAGGTCGATATGCCGCAGGTGCGAGGCCATCATCGCGCCGACGATCACCAGAGCGGCCGCCGCCACCTCCGACGGGACGATCGAGGCCAGCGGCGCCACGACCATCGCTGCCAGGAACAGCACCCCGGTCACCAGGTTGGCCAGACCGGTGCGCGCGCCTTCGCCGATGCCGGCCCCGGATTCGATGAACACCGTGTTCGACGACGCCGATGCCGCGCCGCCGGCGACCGCGCCGATGCCCTCCACGGTCAGCGCGGCGCGCAATCGCGGAAACGTCCCCTGTGCGTCGGCCAGTCCCGCCTCCCGGGACAGCCCCGTCAGCGTGCCCAGGGCGTCGAAGAAGTTGGCGAACACCAACGTGAAGAGCAGCACGGTCGCCGCCAGCACCCCGATGCGGTCGAAGCTTCCCAGGCTGACATCGCCGAGCAGTGAGAGATCGGGCAGCGCGAACGGTGAGCCGGAGAGCTTCGGCACCGACAGGCTCCAGCCACCGGGCCGCTCGACAGCCGAGCCCAGGTGCCAGATCGCCTCGACGGCCACCGCGACCACCGTGCCGGCCAGTAGGCCGATCAGGATGCCGCCGCGGATCTTTCGGGCCACCAGGACGCCGGTCAGCAGAAGGGTGAAGATGAAGACCGCGGTCGGCACCGTCGTGATCGAGCCCGACCCGCCTGAGCCGAGACCGACAGGCGGCGCCGGCAGGCCGGTCGAGGAGATGAAGCCGGCGTCGACCAGGCCGATGAAGAGGATGAACAGGCCGATGCCCGCGGTGATTGCCATCTTCAGTTGCATGGGCACCGCATCGAACACCAGCCGCCGCAGTCCGGAGACGGCCAGCGCCACGATGATGAGTCCGTTGATGACGACCAGGCCCATGGCTTCCGGCCAGGTGAGCGAGCCGACCACCGAGGTCGCCAGGAACGAGTTGATGCCCAGGCCCGCCGCGAAGGCGAACGGTAACCGCGCGACGACGCCGAAGAGGATCGTCATGGTGCCCGCGACGAGCGCGGTGACCGCCGACACCTGCGCGAACTGCAGTTTGTTGCCGGTGACATCGGGGGAGCCGGACAAGATGATGGGGTTGAGCACCACGATGTAGGCCATCGCGATGAAGGTGACCAGCCCCCCGCGCGCCTCGGTGGCGAGGCTCGAGCCGCGCGCGGTGATCTCGAAGAAGCGGTCCAGGCGATTCACTTCTGGCACCTTAGGGGGTGGCAGCGGCTTCCCGGTGGCTAATGGTTCGGCGCCGATCGGTTCAGCGCAGCGGAGTGGGCTCCACCACGCCGATCTCGGCCGGATTGGTGACCGCCGCCGGCAGGAACCGCTCGATGCAGAATACGAACAGCCCCCCGCCGATGAGCCCGCCGATCAACGGGGCGATGATCGGCAGCCAGAAGTACAACTCCGGTCCATTGGCCGAGAACCAGGCGTCCTGATAGCCGGTCAGCCAAGAGGCCAACCGCGGGCCGAAGTCGCGGGCCGGGTTGATGGCGTAGCCGGCATTGGCGCCCCAGCCCAACCCGATGGCGACCACGAGGAAGCCGATGATCAGCGGCCCCATGTTCGACAGCGGCGGGTTGTTCACCGCACTGGTCAGCGCGAAGATCACCGCCACCAGGATCGCGGTGCCGATCATCTGGTCACAGAACGCGGTGAACACCGTTACCCCGCTGTCCGGCGAGGTGGAGAAGATGCCCTGGGTGGCTTTGGTGTGGCCGGGGTCGACCTTGTTGATGAGGTCGCTGTAGGTGAAGCGGACCAGCAGCGCTCCGACGAAGGCGCCGGCGACCTGCGCGGCGATGTACGGCGCGATCTTGCGGACCGGGAAGCCCTTGTATGTGGCCAGTGCGACGGTCACGGCGGGATTCAGGTGCGCACCGCTGAGTCGGCCGGCGACGAACACCGCCATGGCCACACCCAGACCCCAGCCCCAGGCGATTGAGTTGTAGTCGCCGGTCGCGCCGGGCGACGTCGACAGCGGGGTACCCCCGGTGACGACCTGGGCGACCACACCGCATCCGAACAGGATCAGGATCATCGTTCCGAAGAATTCGGCGGAACACTCGCCGAGCAGAGGAGTTCGGTTCATTTGACGGTCCTTTCCGGGCTTTTCTACGGGCCCCGGGAAACTAGCAACACCGCCTGCCGAAAGTGAGCCAAGTGCTAGAAATTGCGGGTGGCAGCAGCAGGTAAGCCCGTCAAACGCTGGCGCCGGCGTGGACTGGGCGCCCTGCTGTCGGTGCTGCTCGTCGGCGGTGTGGCCGCGACCTTGCTGTGGCAGGAACGCTCCCGAACCGAGCAGCTATCCAGCGCGTCGCCGACCTGGCGTGCTGGAGACCCCACCTCGAGTTCGTCGCCGCCGCCCGCGCCGGAGGCCCAGGCGCGCTACGACATTGCGCGCCGGCAACTCGCTGCGCTGCCGGTCCGCGGCTGGGACCGCACCTCGGACTTTCGCCGCTACCAGTTCGGTCAGGCCTGGAGTGATGACGTCAACGTTGAGTTCGGCCACAACGGGTGCAACACCCGCGACGACATCCTGCGCCGCGATCTGACCAACCTGGTGGTGAGACCCTTCACCTGCTTCGCCCAGACCGGCACACTCGTCGACCCCTATACCGGCACCACGATCAGCTTCGTCCGCGGACCGGAGACCTCCAACAGCATCGAGATCGACCACGTCGTCGCACTCGCCGACGCCTGGTACAAGGGTGCGCGAGCCTGGGACCCGCAGCGCCGTCTCGACTTCGCCAACGATCCGCGCAATCTGCTCGCGGTGAGCCCGAAGGCCAATTTCGACAAGGCCTTCCGCGACGCCGCAGCCTGGCTTCCCCCCAACGAAGCGTTCCGGTGCGACTTCGTCGCCCGCCAGATCGACGTCAAGACCGCCTACGGCCTGTGGCTCTCAGCCAAGGAGAAACGCGCACTGGCCGATGTGCTGGCGCGCTGCTAGCCGCCGCGTGAGATCTGCTCGAGCTGTTTGACGATCCGGGACAGCAGATCGTCGTCGTCGGTGATGCTCAGCGTCACCGGGTCCAGTTGCACATCGCCGGTCGCGTAGCGCGCCACGTCGGCCATCTCGGTCAATCGTTCGGTGAAGGTCGCGATGAAGGTGTGGAAGCCCTCCAGTGGAGCGACGATCAACAGCCCCGCATCACGCTGCAGACCAGAGCACGACAATGGGACCTTCGCGCCGCGGCAGCGTTCGGACAGTGCCAGCACCTGCTCGTGATAGTCCATCAACCGGTGCGCCGCATGCACGATGCCCTCGGCGTCGGCCGATTCCTCCCGGTCGCCGAAGACGTCCTGGAAGGCCGGGCTGAGCATGAAGCTGTTGATCTGATCGACGAGCCGGGACAGTTCGGAGAGCCGCTCGGTGAAGAACAGCCCCGCCTCGAAGTCGGTGCGCAACGTCTCGTCCGTCGGCGTCGCGTAACCCATCCGGGCGTCGCGCACCCGGCTCGCCACGGCGTCGCGGCGCTGCACACACACCGAGACGAACGCCGCGTAACGCCAGCACGGCAGTGTGTCCTCCAGCATGGCGGTGAGTTCGGCCGCGGTGTGCACCACCGTGGCCACCTCAAGGTCGTCACCCGGCGGGATGATCGGCAGCGGCGGTGACACCTCCCGCATGAGTTCAGCACCCTCGGTGCCGTACACCCCGCGCATGTCTCCGCGCGCCGCCCAGCGGTGTTGCTCTTCGGCGCGCGCCCGTACCTGCTGCTGGCGATCCTCCTCGGCGGCCAGCGATTGCTTGATCCGCGGATACGCCGCGCGCCCGCCCATGAACAGCGCGCCGGCGGCGAGTATCGCGGCCAGTGGTCCGCCCCAGGCGGCCAGCAGTGTGACCGCCAGTCCCAGCGCGAAACTGAGCCCCGCGATCACGGCCAACCGCCGTTGCGTCCAACCCCCCACGCCCACGATGGTAGGACGGCACTCCGACATAGACGGCATGACAGATCCGCTGCACCGGCTAGCGTCACCCACCATGACGATGACACGGCCGGTCGCTGTGGTGACCGGAGCCAGCCGGGGAGCCGGCCGAGGGATCGCCGGTGCCCTGGGAGCGGCGGGGTGGCGGGTGTACCTGACCGGCCGCAGCATCGGCGAGGACGACGCGCAGGCGCTCACCGCGATGGGCGGGGAGGGTATCGCGGCGCCGCTGGATCACCGCGACGATGCGGCGGTGGCGCGGCTGTTCGCCCGCATCGCCGACGACGACGGCATGTTGCACCTGCTGGTCAACAACGCCGCGGCGATCTCCGAGAAGCTGACCGACCCGGCGCCGTTCTGGGAGAAGCCCCTGGAATTGGCCGACGTGCTCGATATCGGATTGCGCTCGGCCTACGTGGCGTCCTGGTACGCCGCGCCACTGTTGGTGAAGGCCGAGCGCGGACTCATCGCGTTCACCTCATCGCCCGGGTCTGTCTGCTACATGCACGGACCCGCCTACGGCGCGCAGAAGGCCGGTGTGGACAAGATGGCCGCCGATATGGCCGTCGACTTTGCCGGGACGCCGGTCGCCACGGTGTCGATCTGGATGGGCATCCTGCTCACCGACCGGATGCGCCGCGCCTTCGGTGACAACGCCGAGGCGCTGGCCGGGTTCGCCGCGCACGCCGAGACCCCGCAGTTCACCGGTCGGCTG
>JAIOQK010000380.1 GCA_021413425.1 Mycobacterium sp. | reverse complement strand
GCGAAGGTCCGTGAGCAGTTCGGCCGCACCATCGCCACCTTCCAGGCGGTCAAGCACCACTGCGCCAACATGCTGGTGGCCGCCGAGTCCGCGGTGGCGACCGTGTGGGACGCCGCACGCGCCGCGGGGGAGGATGAGGAGCAGTTCCACCTCGCCGCCGCCACCGCCGCGACCCTGGCGTTCAGTGCCTATGTCCGCAACGCGGAGTTGAACATTCAGGTGCACGGCGGGATCGGGTTCACCTGGGAGCACGACGCGCACCTGCATCTGCGCCGCGCGCTCACGGTGGCGGCACTGCTCGGCGGAGACGGGCCGGCCACCGACGTGTTCACCCTCACCGCGGGTGGACTCTCGCGGGCCAACAGCTTGGATCTGCCGCCCGAGGCCGAGGCGATGCGCACCGAGATCCGCGGCGAGGCGCAGCGGATTGCGAAGCTCGACGACAAGGCGCAACTCGACGAGTTGATCGCCACCGGCTATCTGATGCCGCACTGGCCCGCACCGTGGGGGCGCGCCGCCGGTGCGGTGGAGCAGCTGCTGTGCGAGGAGGAGTTCGCCGCCGCGGGTGTCACACGGCCCGACTACGGCATCACCAGCTGGGTGATCCTCACTCTCATTCAGCACGGAACCCCCTCGCAGATCGAACGATTCGTGGAGAAGGCGCTGCGCCAGGACGAGGTGTGGTGCCAGCTGTTCTCGGAGCCGTCGGCAGGTTCGGATGCCGCGGCGGTCAAGACCAAAGCCACCCGCGTCGACGGCGGCTGGAAGATCAACGGCCAGAAGGTGTGGACGTCGGGGGCGCACTACTGCAAACGCGGACTGGCGACCGTGCGTACCGACTTCGACGGTCCCAAGCATGCCGGCATCACCATGGTGATCCTCGATATGAAGGCGCCGGGGGTGGAGGTGCGGCCGCTGCGTCAGATCACCGGTGGCTCGGAGTTCAACGAGGTGTTCTTCAACGATGTGTTCGTCCCGGACTCCGACGTCGTCGGCGAGCCGAACGCGGGGTGGACGGTGGCGCGGGCCACCCTCGGCAACGAGCGAGTCAGTATCGGCGGCGGCACCGGTGGGGTGGCCCCGGCCACCGCCTGGCTGGTCGACCTCACCAAGCGCAACGGTGCGAAGGTGATCGGCGCCGCGCAACGCACCGGCCGGTTCCTGGCCGACGACCACGCGCTGCGACTGCTGAACCTGCGCCGAGCCGCCCGCAGCATCGCCGGCGCCGGCCCCGGCCCGGAGGGCAACATCACCAAGCTGAAGCTGGCCGAGCACTTCCACGAGCAGGGTGCCATCGCCGTGGCGCTGATCGGGCCGGACCTCGCACTGGAGGGCGGCGAAGGCGAACTCGCCGCGCGCGCCACGATGGGCGCCCGCGGCATGGCGATCGCCGGCGGCACCTCCGAGATCGCCCGCAACCAGATCGCCGAGCGCATCCTGGGCATGCCGCGTGACCCGCTGATCAAGTAGGCACCTGGGAGAATCGGCGCATTCGCCGGGGCTGAAGTCGCCCCGGCGACGGTGATGGGGGAAAGTAGACCAAATGGCTGTCGGGGGCGCGGTGTC
>JAIOQK010000379.1 GCA_021413425.1 Mycobacterium sp. | reverse complement strand
AAACAACATCGGCCCCCTCCCGCACGGGAGGGGGCCGATGTTGTTTGTTGATCGTGTCAGCTGGCGTCAGCGGCTGCCGGGGCGCTGGCGGCACCGGCCTTCACACTGTCGACAGCGGACGTGGCAGCCTCGGTGACCTTCGCGATCGCGTCGCGAACCGGACGCTTGCTGGTGGCCTTCGAGGGAGCAGAGGCCGGAGCGGAGCCCTCCTCCGATGTGGCGTCGGCAACCGCGCTCGACGGGCTGTCCGCCGGCTCAGCGTCGGCCTTGACATCCGCCGCCGTAGGAGTGACCTCGTCCACCGGAGCACTCTCGGGTGCGTCTGCCGCCGGGGTATCGACGGATGCCGAACCCTCGGTCTCGGAGACCGTGCCGGCCTCAACCGGCGCCGCCTCAACCGCCTCCACCGCGGGGGTCGCGGCTTCGGCAGCGGGAGCGGTCACGGCTTCGGTGACCGCAGCCGCGGCACGGGCCGCCAACGGAGCGGCAACCGCGGCCGCAGTCTGCGGAGGCGGGATGGTGCCGCCGGTGAGCGTGTTGATCCAGTACTGCAGGATCCCGGACAGGCCGGCCTGGTAGAAGATGGGATCTTCCGGGGTGGATCCGGGTGCCGGAAGTTCGCCGGCGTAGGCGGTGATGCTGTCGGCGAGGTACGGCCCGATGACGGGGATTCCGCTGACCGCGCTGGCCGCGAGGTTCAGGAAGTCCTCCCAGGCGATGGTCACCAGGTACGGCCCATAGAACGCCACCTCGATGAAGGTGCTCAGGACCGGGCTGGCCTGGCCCAGGGTGGCCTGCAGTATGTAGGCCGTCGCCGCGCTCAGACCCGCGGTGCCGGTCTGAATGGTGAAGTTGCTGCCTCCGCCGCCGACGGCGCGCGCGAAAGTGGGCTCGAACAAATAGTTGACGATCCCGACGCCCCAGTTGTCGCGGTCATCCCACCCGTTGCCGTTGCCGTTGACCAGGGCGTCCAATCCCAGGTACAGCGCGCCGGAGGGACCGCTGATCGTGCACTCATAGCTGCAGTAGGTGGCCCAGGGCTCCACCGCAAGCGGGGTGTTCTCCGGGCCGACGAAACCTCCGTAACTGTAGGGATCGCCCGATGCAGTCGGAGACCCGAACAGCAGGTTGGTCCATACGTCCGTCGGGATGGTGAACACGTCGGCGAAGGTGGTCAGTTCATACGCCGCGGTCGACAGCGCGTTGGGTGACGCGATCGAGGCACTGGGAGCCAGGCCGGGCGACGCGGCGACGATCGCGGCAGCAGTAGCCAGGGCCGCTCCCGTCTTCAGGAAGGGACGAGTCTGAGTCGCCATGTGCTGGTTTCCCCTTTTCGCTGCGATCCGCGCCGGTGGCGGCGGACACGTCGGTTTGCCGAGGCCCATCCTTCAGGGCTCTAGCAATGATAGGCCCGAGTTTGCCATCGGGCAA
Source organism: Mycobacterium sp. (assembly GCA_021413425.1). Lineage (GTDB taxonomy): Bacteria > Actinomycetota > Actinomycetes > Mycobacteriales > Mycobacteriaceae > Mycobacterium. Next base: position 3,541 of record JAIOQK010000379.1, on the reverse strand, counting down.
ATCGAACTCCGAAATTGGTTCCCCCGAGAACGGTGAGGCCTCGGGCCCTTAGGTCGTATCAACTGGCAGTTCTTGATCACGCGGTACGGGCCATCAGGCCACGATCATGCTTTTCTCAGTTTGCTCTCAGGCCCCACCGACTGTGAAAAAATTTGCCAGGCCGCGGCTCTGAGCCCCGCCGTGAACGCTTTTGCCGATCGTGATGGTTAGCCGCCAGCAAACCCGGACGGGGATCGGGACCGTGGTGAACCCCACCGTAACGACACCAAACGGATGCAACGAGCAATGACGGTACCGAGTACCGCCGCAGTCCGCTTGCCTTCCGACTCAGCGGCCTATCGCGGTTATGCCGCAGGCATGCCGGACACCTCGAAGGTTGCCAGGTCAGCGCCGGCGGCGCCGGGATCGCAGGTAGTCGCCGACCACCGCCGCGCCCAGGCCGTCGAGGTCGGGTTCGACCACCCGGCCCTCGACCCGGCGGGCCACCTGGTCGATGAACCGGGCCAGGCCGGGATCGTCACCCAACCGGAAGATCGTCACCTGTGCACCCAACCGGGCGATCTCGTCGAATCCGCGCACGGTGTGCGCGATCGTCCGCGGGTGCGGCGGGTAGTCGAAGAAGACCGACGACCCGCGGCCGTCGTAATCCTCGAGGTGCGCGGTGGGTTCACCGTCGGTGACCACCAGCACCACCGGCTGGGCATTGGGATGGCGGCGTAGGTGCCGGCCGGCCAGCGCCAGCGCGTGGTGCAGGTTGGTGCCCTGTTCGTAGACGCCCTCCAGGCCGGTCAGCTCGGCTGCACTCACCGTTCGGGCGTAGCGACCGAAGGCGATGATCTGCAGGGCATCGGCGCGAAACCGGGTGCTCACCAGGTGGTGCAGCGCAAGTGCGGTGCGCTTCATCGGCAGCCAGCGGTTCTCCATCACCATCGAAAACGAGGTGTCCACCAGCAGCGCGACCACCGCCTGGGTGCGGGTCTCGGTCTCGGACACCTCGACGTCGTCCACGGCGATCCGGATCGGGCCGTCGCCTCCGGTTCCGGCGCGGCGCAGTACGGCGTTGGTGATCGTGCGGGTGACGTTCCACGGCTCGGTGTCGCCGAAGGCCCACGGCCGGGTGGCACCGGTCAGCTCACCGGCGGCACCGGAGCGGCGGGTCTCCCGCTCACCGCGGTGGCCCGAAAGTTGTTGGGCCACGTCGCGAAGCGCCGCCTTGCCGAGCTGGCGCATGGCCTTCGGTGACAGCCGCCACTGACCGTCCGAGCCGCGATCCAAGAAGCCCTGGTTCATCAGCGCGCGCTCCAAGTCAGCCAGCGTGCGGGCGTCGATGGCCGCCTGGTCGCCGAGCTGGCGGGCCAGCGCCTCGAGGTCGACATCGTCCATGGTCGCGCCGGGGTAGCTCTGCGACAGCTGCTCGGCGAGTTGCTCCAACTCGGCGATATCGGCGAGTGCCTGGGCTCCCTGTCCCATCCCGAGGGGGTTCTCGCCGGAGAACTCTGAAGAGCCGTCCCAGTCCTCCCCCGGCCGGGCCTGCCGAAGATTCGAGTCCAGCCGGCCGAGCGCCTCCATCAGCTGGGGCGAGCCGAAGGCCTGCTGCGCCAGCGCATCCAGTTCGGCGCGCTGCTCGGCGGACAGGCTGTTGCGGAACCGCTGCGCCGCGGCCGCCCGCTGGGCCAGCGAGTCCAGGAGTTCTTCGACGTTGCGCGGATTCTCCGGGAAGTGCTGGCCGTGCTTGGCCATGAACTCATCGAAATCGGAGTCGGTGTCCTCGCCGCGGGAGTGCTTTTCGAGCAGTTCGTTGAGATCGTTGAGCATCTCGTTGACCGCCGCGCGGTCGGAATCGGTGGCGTTCTCCAGGGCCTGCTTCATCCCGGCGAAGCGCTGGTCGAGCATCTCGCGGCCGAGGAGGTCTTTGATCGCCTCGTATTTCTGCTTCGCCTCGTCGCTTCGCCAGTCGTACTCGGACAGTTCCTGCACGGCCTTGGCCGGGGACGGCGACAGCGACTCCATCTGCATCTCGGCGAACCGCGCATCGTCATCCAATGCGCGGGCGAGTTCCTTGCGTTCGGCGAGCACCGCTTCGTCGAGCAGCTTCTTGATCTCCTGCAGGGTGCCGTCAAGGTTGTTGCGCTGCAACAGTTCCCGACGGCGCCGGTTAGCCTCAGCGGCCAGCCTGTCGGCCCCCCTCATGTTCTGGGTACCCCGGCGCAGCAACTCCGAGAGCGCCCGCCGCGGGGATGAACCCTCCATGACGTCCTGGCCGATCTGCTCAAGCGCCTCGCGCAGGTCAACCGGCGGCGCCAGCGGATCAGGCCCGCCGGTGTAGCCGGAGTAACGCAGATCGTGGCTGTGCTTAGCCATAAACAGTTTCGCCGTCGCCGGTGTTCTTGTCGATCTTCTTGGCCAGGTACAGCGCCTCCAGCGCCAACTCCAGCGCGGCGGCGCGTTGGCCCTCGCTGCGGGCGCCCAGCCGCTCGGCGATGGCCTCGATCACCGGCAGTTCGGGCAGGGCGGCGAGGACGTCCTTGGCGGCGATCTGCTCACCGGTGGTCACCGTCGTGTTCTCCACCGCGGTCACCAGCGGACCGACGTCGATACCGCCGAGCGCGCGCTGGGCGGTATCGGCGGTGGCGCGGCGCAGCAGGTGCTCGAGCACCGCAAGTTCCCGGCCCTCCTCGCCGGACTCGAACTCCAGCTTGCCGCGCAGCACGTCGATGATCGTCCCGAGATCGACCACCCGGGCCACCGGCTCGTCCTCGCCGAGGATGGCGCCGCGGTGCCGCGCCGAGGCGGCCACCGTCTCGGCGGCGGCGATGGCGAAGCGGGCCGAGACTCCGGAGCGCTGGTCCACCGACTGGGATTCGCGCAGCAGCCGGGCGAAGCGGGCGACCACGTTGAGCAGGTATTCCGGCACCTCCGCGGTCAGGTGCGCCTCCTGGCTGATCACCCCGACCTCCGCGTCGAGTTCGCGCGGGTAGTGGGTGCGGATCTCGGCGCCGAAGCGGTCCTTGAGCGGGGTGATGATCCGGCCGCGGTTGGTGTAGTCCTCCGGGTTGGCGCTGGCGACCACCAGTACGTCCAGCGGCAGCCGCAGCGTGTAACCGCGGACCTGGATGTCGCGCTCCTCCATCACGTTGAGCATCGCGACCTGGATGCGCTCGGCGAGGTCGGGCAGTTCGTTCACCGCGACGATGCCGCGGTGCGCCCGCGGGATCAGGCCGTAGGCGATGGTCTCGGGATCGCCCAGGGTGCGGCCCTCGGCCACCTTGATCGGGTCGATGTCACCGACGAGGTCGGCCACGCTGGTGTCCGGGGTCGCCAGCTTCTCGGTGTAGCGCTCGCTGCGATGCCGCCAGGTGACCGGCAGCGCGTCGCCCAGTTCGGCGGCCCGGCGAATGGATTCCGGCGTGATCGGCGAGTAGGGATGCTCACCGAGTTCGGCGCCGGCGATCACCGGCGTCCACTCGTCGAGCAGATTGACCAGGGAGCGCAGCAGCCGGGTCTTGCCCTGGCCGCGTTCGCCGAGCAGGACGAAATCGTG
>JAIOQK010000024.1 GCA_021413425.1 Mycobacterium sp. | reverse complement strand
CGAAGCCGGCGAAGCGTGCCTCGAGGACGGTGATGCGCAGAGCCGGGTCGAGTTGCTTGAGGTAGTAGGCCGTCCACAGCCCGGTGTATCCGGCGCCCACGATGCAGACGTCGGCGTCGCGGTCGCCGGGCAGCGCCGGCCTAGGGTCGGGCAACTGGGGAAACCAGTGCGAGACGGCGCCGTTGCGGAGCATGGGACCGATCTTGCACTACGCCGAGAATGCGCACAGATCGTCTTTTCGGCGAAAAACGCGATCTGGGTGCATTCTCGATGACCTAGTCGGCACGGGAGCGCTGCTTGGCAGCGCGCACCTGCACCCACCACCGGGCCGCCTCGGCGATCGATTCCTCCACCGGCGCCGGCTGCCAGTGCAGTTCCCGCACCGCCTTGCCGTGGTCGATGGGGGCCTCGGCCCGCATCAGTCGCAGCGCGTTGAGGGTGAGCTGCTCGTCACTGCCGCGCAGGCGCGCCTTGGCGGTGCTCAGCGCGGCCATCGCGTAGGCCACGGCAAGCGGGATGGTTTTCGTGGGAACGGGCACCCCGGCCGCCTCGGCCGCGATGCGCACCACCTCGGCGTTGCTGATCATCTTGTCCGAGATGAGGTAGCGCTCCCCCACCCGACCGTGCTCGGCGGCCAGGATCATGGCGGCCGCGGCGTCGTCGACTCCGACCGCCTCCAACTCGATGCCGCCCAGCACGAACGGCAGCTTGCCGAACGCCGCCGCGGCGATGATGGCGCCGTGCGGGGTGCGGCCCCAGTCGCCGGCGCCGTAGGTGGTGGAGACACACATCGCCACGGCGGGCAGGTCCCCGGCGCGGGCGCGGTCCAACACCAGGCGCTCGGCCTGCACCCGGGAACGGACGTAGTCGGTGAGGCCGCGTTCGCCGGTGATCTCATCGGCCTCCGAGGCGACGTGGCCTCGCCGCCGGTCGACCGTGGTGTAGCTGCTGGTGAAGACGAACTTCCGCAGGGGGTGCTCACGGTGGACGGCGGCTGCGACGTCGAGCACATTGCGGGTGCCCTCGACGTTGGTGCGATACAGCGGGGCGGGGTCCGAGAGCCAGCCGCGGGCATCCACCACGCAGTAGTAGACGTCGTCACATCCGGTCATCGCCGCGGTCAGGGTGTCGTTGTCCCAGATGTCACCGATGAAACGTTCGGTGTCCAGATCGTCGATGCCGACGGTGGTGGCGCCCGCGCGCACCATCACCCGCACCGGTTCGCCAGCGGCCACCAGTTGACGGGTGACGTGCGAGCCCAGGTATCCGTTGGCGCCGATGACGAGACTGGTCACCGGGCGGTGTTCTGGCGCATCCACGCCGCGGCGTCATCATCGAGGGTGCCGAGTGCGGCGGCCTTCTGACACCACTTCATACCGGCCTTGAGGAAGCGCAGCGGGTTGTAGATGTCCTCCTGCCGGCTCCACAGCCCATCACCGGCGTAGGTGATGATCGAGATATTGGTGGCGCTGATGATGACGCCGTCGCCGGGATCGCGCATCGGGTTGTCCAGTTCGAGGATGATCCGGCCGCGTTCCTCATCGATGACCGACCACAGCGACGGGAACGAGGTCATGTGGCTGCCGGGGAATGTGGTCATGGTGCGGTAGATCCAGTCCCGGACCTGCTCGCGGCCCTTCATGGTGCCCATCGCGTGTTCGATGTAGTCGACATCCGGGGTGTAGTGGGCCACCCAGCCATCCCAGTCGCTGGTGCGGGCGGCGGCGTCGACGTGCGCCTCGAATGCGGCGAACGCGTCGGTAAGCTCTGCTCGGGAGAATCGGGGGGCCGCCACGACTTCAATCTAGTTTGTCTGACGAGTGTGTAACCGCCATTTGCCGGCGCGGCCGACGAGGCAGCGCTCAGGGCACACTGGAGACGATAGGACGGACTACAGCTGATGACGGACTACACCAAAGACCCCGACGCGATCGCGGCGCTGACCCCGGAGCAGTTCCGGGTCACGCAGCGCAACGGCACTGAGCGGGCGTACACCGGCGAGTTCTGGATGAGCCACGACGCCGGCCTCTACGTCGACGTGGTGTCCGGGGAGCCGCTGTTCTCCTCCACCGACAAATTCGACAGCGGAACCGGCTGGCCGAGCTTCACCAAGCCGGTCGAGCCGGCCAACATCGTGACCCGCCGCGACTTCAGCCTGCTCCTACCCCGGACCGAGGTGCGCTCGGCGCACGCCGACAGCCATCTGGGTCACGTCTTCAAAGACCGCTTCCCGCGCAGGTTGCGCTACTGCATCAACTCGGCTTCGCTGAGATTCATCCCCGCCGACGATCTTGAGGCACAGGGATACGGCGAGTACCGAAAACTGTTCGTCACGGAGGAGACAGACATGAGTGAATACAACAAGGCGATCCTGGCCGGTGGCTGCTTCTGGGGCATGCAGGATCTGATCCGCAAACAGCCCGGCGTGGTGTCCACCCGGGTGGGCTACACCGGGGGTCAGAACGCCAACGCCACCTACCGCAACCATCCCGGCCACGCCGAGGCCATCGAGATCGTCTACGACCCGGCCCAGACCGAGTACCGCTCGCTGCTGGAGTTCTTCTTCCAGATCCACGACCCGACGACGAAGGACCGCCAGGGCAACGACCTCGGCAGCAGCTACCGCTCGGCAATCTTCTACCTCGACGACGAGCAGAAGAGTGTCGCGCTGGACACCATCGCCGACGTCGAGGCCTCCGGCCTGTGGCCGGGCCCTGTGGTCACCGAGGTGACCCCGGCCGGCGAATTCTGGGAGGCCGAGCCCGAGCACCAGGACTACCTGGAGCGCATCCCCAACGGCTACACCTGCCATTACCCGCGGCCCGGCTGGAAGCTGCCCAAACGCGAATCGGTATAGCCCCATGGCCTAGGGTCGTGCCGGAGATCCGGTCCCGGGAGGAATCCATGCGTGTCGTCACATTCGCGCCGTCACTGAGCGCCGAAGAGGACGCCGCCGGCGGAGTCAACCTGACCGGGTTCCCGATGACGAGTTGCTACGTCGACAACTTCCCCGCCCAGATCACCGTGCCGATGGTGGTGGCGTTCTGCGCGCTCGGTGGGGCCGACTACGACCCGGTGCGCTACATCGTCGCCACCTCACCCGAGGGCGAGCGTGTCGGCAGCCTGGAATTTCGGTGGCACTGGCACGACAACCCGCCCACACCGGTCAAGTTCCGGGTGTTCACCCAGTACCTGCCGATGCGGGTGGAGGCTGCCGGCGTCTACACCATCGGCCTGTATGAGAACCTCCACGACACCGAGTCCGAGCATCTCTACCCGCTGCCGGTCATCCGGATGAACCCACTGCTCGCCAACCGAACCTCCTAAGAAGAAATCGACCGACCCAGGAGAATCGTGACGTGACCGACAATCCGCGTGCCGACGTCGTCGCCCAGCAGTACGAGAAGTGGCAGTACCCCGAGCCGATCCAGAACCTCGAGTCGTGGCTGAGCAACAACTGGCAGTGGTTCGACCCCAGCCACTCCCACCGCATGCTGTGGCCGGACCGGCCGTACAAGCCGGACATGGACATCCTGATCGCCGGTTGCGGTACCAATCAGGCCGCGGTCTTCGCCTACACGAACCGCGCCGCGAAGGTGGTGGCCGTCGACGTCAGCCAGCCGTCGCTGGACCACACCCGCTACCTCAAGGACAGATACGGGCTGAAAAACCTTGAGCTGCATCTGCTTCCGATCGAAGACCTTCCCACTCTGAACAAGGATTTCGATCTGATCGTCTCCACCGGGGTGCTGCACCACATGGCCGATCCGCCGGTCGGTATGAAGGCGCTGGCCGACTGCCTGCGCCCCGACGGGGTGGCGGCGATCATGCTCTACGCGCGCTACGGCCGCGTCGGGGTGGAGTTGATGCAATCGATCTTCCGCGAATTGGGACTGCACCAGGACGAGGAGTCACTGCGGATGGCGAAGGAGGGCATCGCCTCGCTGGCCCCCAGCCACCCACTGTCGAGCTACATGTCGATCGCGCCGGACCTGCAGTTCGACGCCGGACTGGTGGATACCTTCCTGCACGGCCGCGACCGCAGCTACACCGTCGAGGGCTGTATCGAACTGGCGGAGTCAGCCGGATTGGTGTTCGGGGACTGGTTCCTCAAAACGCCGTACTACCCGACGACGCTGACCGAGCCGGACAACGAGTTCTACGCTGCGATCAACCGGTTGCCGGACGCCAAGATGTGGGCGGTGATGGAGCGTCTCCGCACACTCAACGCCTGCCATTTCTTCACCGTCAGCCGCCCGGAACGGCCGACGAGGAGCTACCGCGTCGACTTCTCGGCGACCGGTGCCCTGGACTACATCCCGCTGCTGCGGTTGCGGTGCGGGGTGCGCGGCCAGGAGATCGACCGGCCGGGCTGGAGCCTGCGGCTGAGTCCGACCCATCTGGCGTTCGCGCAATTGGTGGATGGTGAGCGCACCATCGGTGAGATCGCCGAGCGGGTGACGCAGACCGGTGTGGTGGCCCGGGCGGATCAGGCGGAGCTCGAGGCCATCGGCCTGGAGTTGTTCGAGGGCCTGTGGCGGATGGACTTCATCGCCGTTGATCTGAGCCGGACGGCCCCTACGACGTAGCGCGCCGGTGCACCACCACGCGGCCGCCCCTCTTCGGGGTGAACGCGACACCGCGGCTGTGCCATTTCTCGCCGGGGGCGTCGGTGGTCTGGATGGTGACGTGGCGCAGCACGGTGCGCAGCACCACATCCATCTCCATATTGGCGAAGGCGGCTCCCACGCAACGACGGGTGCCGCCGCCGAAGGGCACCCAGGAGTAGGTGCTGGGCTTGGCGTCGATGAATCGTTGCGGCTCGAAGCGCTCCGGGTGGGGAAAGACCTCGGGGTCCATCTGCAGCTGGAGCAGGCTGATCATGATCGAGAAGCCCTGCGGGATCCGGTAATCGCCGAGTTCGTACATCGGCGCCGCGACGTGTCGGCCGGCGAAGTCGATGACAGTGCGGGCCCGCTGCAACTCCAGGATGGTGGCCTGACGGTAGGTGTTGTCCTCTCCGGCGGCCTCCTCCACCAGTCGCGCGAGCACGTCCGGGTGCCGGGAGATTCGCTCGAAGGCCCAGCCGAGCGTGGAGGCGGTGGTCTCGTGGCCGGCGGCCAGCAGGGCCAGCAGCTCATCGCCGATCTCCGAGCGCGTCATCTCAGAGCCGTCGTCATAGGTGCTGCGCAGGAACAGCGACAGGATGTCGGTGCGCTCACCTAGATTCGGGTCACGGCGGGTGCGGGCGATCAGGTTATCGATCAGGCCCTCATAGGTGCGCCGGTAGCCGGCCAGCCGTGCCCACGGACTCCACGGGGCCGGAGAGCGTTTGGGCGTGGGGAGCACCGACAGCCGCGATCCCAGGGTCACCCACTTGGGGAGAAGCACGCGCAACTGCTGCAGTTCGGCGCCTTCGGCGCCGAAGATGGCCCGCAGGATGACGTTGAGGGTGATCCGCATCATCGGCTCGAGGGTGGCGAATTCCTGGCCTTCGGGCCATGACGCCATCTCGCGCAGAGTCTCCTCCTCGACGATGCGTTCGTAGGCGGCGATGCTCTTACCGTGAAAAGGCGGGGTGAGCAGTTTGCGCCGCCGGCGGTGGTCGGCACCCTCGAGACCGAATACTGAATCGGCGCCGAGCAGCCGGCTCAGGTTGGGCTGGATGTTATGCAGCACGTCGGGGCTGGTGGTGAAGATCTGCTTGGCCAGAGCGGGATCGGAGATGAGAACGGCGTCACCGAACACCGGCACCCGAACGGTGACGGCGCGGCCGTACTTGCGGGTCAGGCGATCGACGGTGCGCCGCCGGGATGCGACGAAGGACAGCGCGCCGAGAGCGGTCGGGATTCGCGGCGACGGTGCAGGTGGCAGCACGGCCTCCCCGACGGGGGCCTCCAGTGCGGCGGCTTCGCTCATCACACCCCTGCTTCTCAACAATTCTTGGCGGTACCGGACCGTACCAATCGTGTACTGCGTACGGTACCCTGTCGTACCAGGCCCTGACAAGGAGGAATGGTGAGCGCACCCGTCACCGAGCAGGCCGCCCAGGGTCAGGACTTCCGTCGCCGCCTCATCGACGGCCTGGTGTCCTCCATCGAGGAGCGCGGCTACCGGGAGACCACCGTGGCCGACATCGTGCGGTGCGCACGTACCTCCAAGCGGACGTTCTATGACCACTTCCTCACCAAACAGGACTGCTTCTTCGAACTGCTCACCGCCAATAACGAGGAGCTTGTCGATACCTTGCGCCAGGCCGTGGATCCGGCGGCGCCCTGGCGACAGCAGGTCCGCCAGGCGGTCACTGCCTACGTGCAGAGCATCGACGCGACGCCGGCGGTGACGTTGAGTTGGATTCGCGAACTGCCCGCCCTCGGTGAGGCCGCCCGTCCGCTACTGCGCCGCGGATCGGGCCGGCTGGCGACGGCGATCGTCGAGCTCACCGCCGGCCCGGGGTTCCGCGGCGCGGGCATCGGACCGCTGTCGGCCACCGCGGCGGTGATCCTCGTCGGCGGTCTTCGCGAACTCACCGCTCAGACGGTCGAGGACGGCACACCGGTGACGGAGATGACTGAACCGGCGATCGCGGTCGCAACGGCCTTGCTGAACGGATCAGCGGTCGGGTAACACGAAGGCGAAAGGCTTTGGGAAGCCGAGGCTTTCAAGTCGCGCAGCCCGGATGTCGTCAATCACGATCTCAACCGACTGGCCGGACGACGGCTCGTAACAACGCAGTGACGGTCCAGACAGTTCGGTGAGCAGCACCCAGTGCCGCGGGATCGCGGCGCCGATCAGCATGGCCACCGGCCACCCGTCGCCGACCGCGGCGCACGCCTGCGTCAGCGCGCGGGCAGCAGGCCGCCACCGATAGCGGGTGCCGTAGCCGCTCAGTGCCCGCGCCATCCCGGCCGGCGTGGTGCCCAGCGCGCGCGGCCACATCACGTTGACCGATCGGTGCACCCGGCCCTGCTCCGCGGCGAACCACTGCTGGGCCCCCTCGCCCCGCAACTTCGCCCGCTGCCCCGGGTCGAGCAGTGCGCCGGCCATCACTGCGACACTGGGTCCGCATGTCACACCGTCGCGCTGGCGCAGCCACATGGACCCCACTCTAGCGACAGGGCGTAGGTTTGACGGGCCGACCAGGGAAGGATGTTCATGGCCGAGACGATGCGTGCGGAGCGGTTCTACGCCGACACCAAAACCGTTGTGGTGGAGGATGTTCCGATTCCCGAGCCCGGCCCGGGCGAGGTCCTGGTCAAGGTGGCGTTCTGCGGCATCTGCCACTCCGATCTGAGCCTGATCAACGGGACGTTCCCCGCGCAGCGGCCGGTGGTCACCCAGGGCCATGAGGCCTCCGGCACCATCGCCAAGCTCGGCCCGGGCGTCGACGGCTGGTCGGTGGGCGACCGGGTGGTGGTCGCGGCGGGCCGGCCCTGCGGCGGCTGCCCGAACTGCCGCCGCGGCGACGTCGGCAACTGCCTGCGGCTGCAACTGATGGCGTTCGCCTACGACGGCGCCTGGGCGGAGTACACCGTCGCCCTGGCCGCGGGGCTGACCCGGGTGCCCGACAACGTGCCCCTGGAACAGGCGGCCATCCTGGCCGACGCGGTCTCGACCCCGTTCGGCGCGGTGGTGCACACCGGCAAGGTGGGCATCGGCGAGTCCGTCGGGGTGTGGGGCGTCGGAGGGATCGGCACCCACATCGTGCAGTTGTCACGGCTGGTAGGTGCGGCGCCGATCGTCGCCATCGATATCAATCCGGTGGTGCGCGACCGGGCGCTGGAACTCGGCGCCGACCATGCCTTCGACTCCCGCGACCCGGACCTGAAGGCCAAGATCGCCGACGTGACCGGGGGCCGCGGACTCGACGTCGCGTTCGACGCCGTCG
>JAIOQK010000430.1 GCA_021413425.1 Mycobacterium sp. | reverse complement strand
TGGGCGTCGCGGTGCGGGTGATGGGCAACCTGGTGACCGCCGACGACGCCGACTGGGTGGCCCGGATGTGGCGCCGCGCCGGTGCGGGGTCGCGTCGGCTCGATCGGCGCAAGCCGTTCAGCTGACGGGTTTGACGGCGGCGTGCAGGGCGACGATCCCGCCGGTGAGATTGCGCCAGCGCACCTGCGACCAGCCGGCCTGCGCGATGCGCCCGGCCAGCGCGGCCTGATCGGGCCAGGCCCGGATGGACTCGGCGAGATACTCGTAGGCCTCAGGGTTGCTCGACACCGCCCGGGCCACCCGCGGCAGCGCCCGCATCAGGTACTCCTTGTAGGCGCCGGCGAACACCGGCACGGTGGGCGTGGAGAACTCGCACACCACCAACCGCCCGCCCGGCCGGGTGACCCGTGCCATCTCGCGCAGGCCGGCGGTGAAATCGACCACGTTGCGCAACCCGAAGCTGATGGTGACCGCATCGAAGGCATCGTCGCCGAAGGGAAGGCGGGTGGCGTCGGCCGCCACCTTGGGCACCGGCCGCGCCGCGCCGGCGTGCAGCATGCCGACCGAGAAGTCCGCCGCCAGGCACCACGCCCCCGAGCGGGCCAACTCCACCGTCGACACCGAGGTACCGGCAGCGAGGTCGAGCACGGATTCGCCGGGACGCAACCCCAGTGCCTCGCGGGTCGCGCGCCGCCAGGCGCGGTCCTGGCCCGCCGAGAGCACGGTGTTGGTGATGTCATAGCGGCGGGCCACCGCGTCGAACATGGACGCGACGTCGCGGGGGTCCTTGTCCAGGGACGCCCGGCGCGCAGACCCGATGTTCGCTCCGCTCACGGGCCCGATGTTCGCTCCGCTCACGGGCCCGACGCTACCGGCGTCGGCAGGCGGTTCTCCACCCGCACCAGAACGGCCAACAGCATCGCGCCCACCAGAGCGCCGACCACCGCGATGGACCCGGCCGGGACGATGGCCAGCAGCGCATTGCGGTCCTTGACCCGGACCAGGTTGGGGTTGTTGCGGTCGTACTCGACATAGATGCGCATGCCGGCGGCCAGTTCCGACGGATACAGCACACCGAGTTCGGGACGGTAGGTCACCCGGTCGGGGGTGACGAACTCGATGGTGGAGCGCCGCGGCCCCGCTGAGAGCACCCCGGCTTCGGCGGTGCCGAGGTGTTGTTCGATCTGCCGGTCGTTGCGCCAGGCGCCGGCCACCAGCAGCACCGCCTGCAGGGCGAGGATGCCCATGACGATCCACACGGCGACCTTGGCCCACCGCAGCACCTTGCGTTCGGCGGTGTCGGTCAGCCCGGGGTGCCGCCGGGGCAGCGCGGCGGCGATCCGGTGGCCCAGCACGTTGGCGAGCCGGTCGATCACAGGGCCGCCCGGATCGCGGCGTGCAACTGTCGCAGGGTCGAGCGGTCGGCTTTCACCTCCAGCACGCGGATGCCGTCGTGGGGTTCGTCGAGGGCGCAGGAGAGTTCGCCGACTTCGATCTGGCGGGCCTCGACGTGATAGGCGCGACAGAGCGCACCCACGTCGACGTCATGCGGGGTGCCGAAGATCCGCGACGACACATCGGCGAAGCGCGGATCACCCTGCTCGAGCAGTTCGAAGATGCCGCCGCCGTTGTCGTTGGACACCACGATGGTGAGGTTGCGCGGGGTGGGCTCGGTGGGGCCGATCAGCAGGCCGGATGCGTCGTGCACAAACGTGAGATCACCCAGCAGTGCGACGGTGCGGCCGGGATCGTGGGCCAGGGCGGCGCCGATGGCGGTCGAGACCGTGCCGTCGATGCCGGCCACGCCCCGGTTGGAGCGCACGGTGATGTCCTCGACGTTCAGGCCGACGAGGGCGGCGTCGCGCACCGGGTTGGAAGCGCCGAGCACCAACTGGTCCCCCGGGCGCAGCGCATCGGCCACGGCCGCGGCCACATGCAGTCCGGTGCCCAGGGGGTGGGCGGCCAACTGGTCGCGAACCGCCGCGTTGACGCGGGCGTTGGCCTCGGCACACTGGCGCAACCACTCCGGGTCCGGCGCACCGGTGGTCTGTGCACGGGTTCCGGTGGCCGTGGAATTGCCGGACACGTCCGGCCAGCGCGGCCCGGTGGTCAGCGCGTAGACGGCCACGTCCGGATCGGCCAGCAGCGCCGAGACCGGGCGGTGCAGCGTCGGCCGGCCCGCCATGATCACCTGCTTCGGCGTGAGCAGTGGCAGCGCCCACGGGTGCAGCGGGTTGTCGGCATGCGGGGCGGTGGGCTCGGCGACGGTGGGCAGGTGGGCAAGATTCGGATGAACTCCCGCGCCGTGACCGGCAATGACAACGGTGTCCGGGGTGATGTCGATGTCCAGTGATGTCGATGTCCAACGGTTCGTCGAAGCTCACCGGTGGCGTGTAGGTCCACGGTTTGCCGTCCGGGCGGCCGGGCGGGTAGTCCTCGGGTGAGGAATCCGGTTCGGGCACAAGCGGTTCGCGCAGCGGGATGTCGAACGGCACCGGCCCGGCGTTGGCGCTACGGGTGCCGGTGGCAGCGGCGAGCACCCGGCAGGTGGCCGAGCGCCACTGCGCGTTCTGCGCGTCGAAGCTCCGCGGCGCATTCTGCGCGTCGAAGCTCCGCAGGCCGTCTTCGGCCAGGCCCAGGCTGATCGCCGCACGCACCTGGGTGCCGAAGTACCCCAGCTGCTCCATGGTCTGGTTGGCGCCGGTGCCCAGCAGTTCGTACGGCCGGTTCGCGGACAGGATGATCAGCGGCACCCGCGCATAGTTGGCCTCCAGCACTGCCGGACCCAGGTTGGCCACCGCGGTCCCCGACGTCATCGCGATCGGCACCGGCCGGCCGCTGCTGACGGCCAAACCGACGGCGAGGAAGCCGGCCGTGCGCTCGTCGATGCGCACGTGCAACCGCAGCCGTCCGGCGCGGTCGGCGTCGGAGAGGGCGAACGCCAGCGGGGCGTTGCGCGAGCCGGGGCACAGCACGAC
>JAIOQK010000429.1 GCA_021413425.1 Mycobacterium sp. | reverse complement strand
GGCCGCGCCCAAGCCCATGAGGATGCGGGTGCTCTCCGCGAACAGGGCCGTGTCCGACAGCGCGAAGAGAAACGACGCGACGGTGCACAGCATCGCTCCGACGATCAGCACCGCTCGGACGCCGAAGCGCGCCACGAGGATCCCGGCCGGCACCTGCAGCAGGATGTACGGGTAGTAGAAACTGGAGGACAGGCCGCCGAATCCCGCTTCGTTCAGCGACAGGTCGACGACCAGTCCCTCCCGCATGACGCTGGGAAACGTCTGCAGCACCATCTGGAAGAAGACGTACATCGCCGCCGCGCCGAAGATCACTCCGCTACGCCACGGGGACCAGGCACTGGCCGACGAGATGATCACCGCCTGAACCTCGTTGTTCCGGGAATGCGTCAGGAGATCACTGGTGTCCGAGGGGGGACTTGAACCCCCACGCCCGTTAATAGGGCACTAGCACCTCAAGCTAGCGCGTCTGCCATTCCGCCACTCGGACAAGGTGCACCCACCCAGTCATCGCAGTCGGTGGGGCAGCTAAGGCTAACGGATCACGCTGGGTGCGCCCAAACGAGCGCGGCCGACTCCGCTCAGGCGGCCGGCAACCGCTCGCCGATGGCGCCGGCGATGGCTGCGGCGGCGTCGGTCGGGCCGTCGAGGCTGCAGGCCTCGATGTCGACGGCGACATTGCCGCGGACGGTCAACGCCCGCTGGCAGGACCACTTCTGCGGACTGAGCTGCGCGCGCGACACGGTCAGCATGTCGCGGTCGGCGGCGACCGGGCCGACCGACCACTGCTGATCGGGCGCGAGCGGCTGGGCGTAGGACATCTCCCGGTCGGCGCAGCCGGCCCAGCCGTCCCGGGAGCGCTCGAAGAACTCCGAGGCCGACCCTGCGGTGGGGAACAGGACGACGGCCTGGGTGGCGAAGTGCGACCAGGCTCGGGCGGCCGGCGGCTCTCGAAGCACCTGGGCCCGCATCCCGGTCCATCCGCTGTCGGCGTACGCGCCGTGTTGCGCGGCGCCGGTAATGGCCAGGCAGCCGGGATCGGCCCCGGCGGGGAAGTGGGCGCTGTGGTCCCACGGTGTGCTGACCTCCTTGGTCACCACCATCTCGTCGCCCCCGACAGCCGACCCGACGTCGGCGGCCGGCAGCAGAACTGCGGGCAGCGCCTGCTCGGTGGTCAGCGCAGCGGGCCGGGCCGGCATGGCGGTCCCCGCGGTGGTGGCGGCACATCCGCTGATCGACACGGACAGCAGCGCGACGATCAGGGGCAGCCGGGAGGTCACCGGTAAATAAAACAGCATGGGACGCGTGTTGTAAATGGGGTTGACGTGAAGAATGTGGTAGGGGCTGCGCTAGCCGCACCGCCGCGCGCCCGGCGGAGCAGCAGTGATAGGAAAGGACAGTGAGCGATCCAGTCGACGAGGTGGTCGCGCTCGTCAGTGAGCTGATCCGCTTCGACACCTCCAACACCGGTGATCCGGCCACCACCAAGGGTGAGGCCGAGTGCGCCCACTGGGTCGCCGCACAACTGCGCGAGGTGGGCTACTCCCCGGAGTACCTGGAGTCCGGCGCCCCCGGCCGCGGCAACGTCTTCGTCCGGCTGCCCGGCGCGGACCGGGAGCGCGGAGCGCTGCTGATCCACGGGCACCTCGACGTGGTGCCGGCCGAGGCCGCCGACTGGAGCGTGCACCCGTTCTCCGGTGCGGTATCCGACGGCTACGTCTGGGGCCGCGGCGCGGTGGACATGAAGGATATGTGCGGCATGATGCTGGCCGTCGCGCGGCACTTCAAACGCGCCGGCATCACACCGCCGCGCGATCTGGTGTTCGCGTTCGTCGCCGATGAGGAGCACGGCGGCAAGTACGGGGCGCACTGGCTGGTGGCGAATCGGCCCGACCTCTTCGCCGGCGTCACCGAGGCGATCGGCGAGGTCGGCGGGTTCTCGATCACGTTGCCGTGCAAGGACGGCGGCGAGCGCAGGCTGTATCTGATCGAAACCGCGGAGAAGGGTCTGCTGTGGATGCGACTGACCGCGCGCGGCCGCGCCGGTCACGGTTCCATGGTGCATGACGACAACGCGGTGACGGCCATCGCCGAGGCGGTTGCCAAACTGGGCCGCCATCAGTTCCCGATGGTGCTGACCGACACCGTCGCCGCCTTCCTCACAGCGGTCGCCGAAGAGACCGGTCTGGCCTTCGATCCGAACGATCTCGAGGGCAGTGTGGCGAAACTGGGGCCGGTGGCCCGGATGCTGGGTGCGACCCTGCGCGACACCGCCAACCCCACCATGCTCAAGGCCGGATACAAGGCCAATGTCATCCCCGCCGGGGCCGAGGCGGTCGTGGACTGCAGGGTGCTGCCCGGCCGGCAGGCCGCTTTCGAGCGGGAGGTCGACGCGATCATCGGCCCGCAGGTCAGCCGGGAGTGGATTTCCG
The DNA here is from genome assembly GCA_021413425.1 of Mycobacterium sp. GTDB lineage: Bacteria > Actinomycetota > Actinomycetes > Mycobacteriales > Mycobacteriaceae > Mycobacterium. The sequence continues at coordinate 2,173 of JAIOQK010000429.1, read as the reverse complement.
AGTTGCCCTCCTATGAGACCGGCTTCGACGGGGAACTCGTCGATGCGATGAACGAGGCACTGCTCGCTATCGATCCCGACGCGCGTACGGTCCCGTACATGCTCTCCGGCGGCACCGATGCGAAAGCCTTTGCCGGTCTGGGTATCCGGTGTTTTGGGTTCGCACCGCTGCGGCTGCCGCCGGAACTGGACTTCTCAGCGCTGTTCCATGGCGTCGACGAACGGGTTCCCGTCGACGCGCTGCACTTCGGCACCCGAGTGCTGCAACACTTTCTGAGTAACTGCTAGAGAGGACGCGATGGCTTTCCCGTACAACCCCTACGACTTCCTACCGAAGCTGCCCGGTTTCACGCTGTCCAGCTCCGATATCACCGACGGTAAACCGCTGAAGAGCGCTCAGGTCAGCGGGATCATGGGCGCCGGCGGCCATGACACCTCGCCGCAGTTGAGTTGGTCGGGCTTCCCGGAGCAGACCCGCAGTTTCGCGGTCACCGTCTTCGATCCGGACGCGCCGACGGCCTCGGGCTTCTGGCACTGGGCGGTGGCCAATCTGCCGGCCACCGTCACCGAACTGCCGGCCGGGATCGGCGACGGGTCGGAGCTGCCGGGCGAGGCGATCACGCTGCGCAATGACGCCGGCCTTGCGCGCTACGTCGGCGCTGCTCCGCCGGCCGGCCACGGTCACCACCGCTACTTCATCGCGGTGCACGCGGTGAAGGTGGAGAAACTCGATCTCAGCGCGGACGCCAGTCCGGCGTATCTCGGGTTCAATCTGTTCATGAACGCGATCGCCCGCGCCGTCATCCATGGCACCTACGAGCAGAAGTAGCTCAGGGCATAGATCCGCGGTGCGCTGAGCCCACCGCCTCGCCCAGTGAGGAGAATCCGCCGTCGCGCAGCCGCGAGGCGATGCCGTCGTGAATCTCCTTGGCCCACATGCCGCCCCCGTAGACGAAGCCGGTGTAGCCCTGCAGCAGCGACGCCCCGCACGTGATCCGTTCCCAGGCGTCGTCGGCGGTCTCGATACCGCCCACCCCGATCAGCACCAGCCGGTCACCAACGCGGGTGTAGAGCCGGCTCAGCACCTCGCACGCGCGGTGCGCCACCGGTGGCCCGGAGACACCACCTGGGCCCAACGCCGCCACGCCCGGGGTGCGCAACCCGGACCGCGACACCGTGGTGTTGGTGGCCACGATCCCGGCCAGACCCAGCTCCACCGCGAGGTCGGCCACCGCGTCGACGTCGGCGTCGGACAGATCGGGGGCGATCTTGACCAGCACCGGGGTGGATGTCTCGGCAAGCACAGCGGACAGGATCGGGCGCAGCGACTCGACGGCCTGCAGATCCCGCAGCCCCGGCGTATTGGGCGAGCTGACGTTGACCACCAGGTAGGCCGCCAGCGGGCCGAGCAACCGGGCGCTGGAGGCGTAGTCCTGCGCGGCCTGCTCGGGCGGGGTGATCTTCGATTTGCCGATGTTCACCCCGATCGGCACACCGGGGGAGTGCCGGGCCAGTCGTAGCGCCAACTGCCCGGCGCCGGCGTTGTTGAAGCCCATCCGGTTGAGCAGCCCGCGATCAGCGGGCAGCCGGAACAGCCGCGGCTCCGGGTTTCCGGGCTGCGGATGGGAGGTGACGGTGCCGATCTCGGCATAACCGAAGCCCAGTGCCCCCCAGGCGTCCAAGCCCAGGCCGTCCTTGTCGAACCCCGCGGCCAGGCCCAGCGGCCCGGGGAAGTGCACCCCGAACACCGTGCTGCCCAGGATCGGGTCGTGCGGCGCCAGTACCCGGGCCAGGGTTCGCCGGGTGGCGCCGGTGGCGGTGGCGCCGCGCAGCGCGGCGAATACCAGGGTGTGAATGCGTTCCGGTGGGGCCAGGAACAGCGCCCGGCGCACCGCGTCGTAGATCACGGTCCCGGCTGATCTGACAGCCGCGCGCCGTCCGTCCGGGTCTTCTTGCGGCGCAACAGCACTCGCCTGCTGCCATCGGTGTACAGCCGCACCCTGGTCAGCTCCCAGCCCCGGTACTCGGCTTCGATCGACAGCCGTGTCGAGGCGCTGATCCGCGTCACGTCAGGCGGAAGCCGCAGCGGAATCCACTCGTAGTCATCGCAGAGGTCCACCTCCCAGGCGGCGGGCATCCGCCCGTGCGGGGCCGCGCTCACCGGCTGCCTGCCG
>JAIOQK010000375.1 GCA_021413425.1 Mycobacterium sp. | reverse complement strand
GACGTCGGCCGCATCGACCCGCAGGGCTACATCACCCTGACCGACCGCGCCAAGGACGTCATCAAGTCCGGCGGGGAATGGATCTCCTCGGTGGAACTGGAGAACCACCTCATCGGGCACCCGAACGTGCGCGAGGCCGCGGTGGTGGGCGTGCCCGATGACCGGTGGCAGGAGCGCCCGCTGGCCGCGGTGGTGCTCCAGGAGGGCGCGCAGATCAGCCCGGAGGATCTGCGGGAGTACCTGGCCGACAAGGTGGTCCGGTGGTGGCTGCCCGAACGGTGGACCTTCGTCGAGGAGATTCCCCGCACCAGCGTGGGCAAGTACGACAAGAAGACGATCCGGTCGCGGCACGCCGACGGCGCCTACGAGGTCGTCACCCTCTAGCGCGGTGGCGCCTAGCGGTCGGCGCGCTGATAGGCGGTGACGACAGCCGCCCCGCCGAGGCCGATGTTGTGCTGCAGCGCGGCGGTGACGCCGGCCACCTGGCGCTTGTCGGCGGTTCCGCGCAGTTGCCAGGTCAACTCCGAGCACTGCGCCAAACCGGTGGCGCCCAACGGGTGGCCCTTGGAGATCAATCCGCCGGAGGGGTTGACCACCCAGCGTCCGCCATAGGTGACCTCACCGGCGTCGATCAGCTTGGGCGCCTCGCCCTCGCCGCACAACCCGAGGGCTTCATACAGCAGCAGTTCGTTAGCGGAGAAGCAGTCGTGCAGTTCGATGACCTGGAAGTCCTGCGGACCCAGGCCGCTCTGGTCGTACACCTTCCGTGCGGCCTGGACGTTCATGTCGTAACCGATGATGTTCTTGGCCGAGCCGTCGAAGGTCGACGCATAGTCGGTGGTCATCGCCTGCCCGACGATCTCGACCGCCTGCCCGGCCAATCCGTGCTCATCGAGGTAGCGCTCCGAGACCAGCACCGCCGCGGCGGACCCGTCCGATGTCGGCGAGCACTGCAGCTTGGTGATCGGGTCGGAGATCATCGGCGCAGCCATGATGTCGTCGAGTGAGTACTCGGTCTGGAACTGCGCGTAAGGGTTGTTCACCGAATGCTTGTGGTTCTTGTAGCCGATCTTGGCGAAATGCTCGGCGGTGGCGCCGTAGGTGCGCATGTACTCCCGGCCTGCCGCGGCGAACATCCACGGCGCGACCGGAAACGCCATTTCGTCGATCTCGGCCAGTGCCTTGATGTGACGCAGCAGCGGCGACTCGCGGTCGTCTGCTCCGCCGCCGAGCGAGCCGGGCTGCATCTTCTCGAATCCCAGCGCCAGCACGCAGTCGGCCAGACCGCCGCGGATCGTCTGCGCGCCCAGATACAGGGCGGTGGATCCGGTGGAGCAGTTGTTGTTGACGTTGACGATCGGGATGCCCGTCATGCCCAGTTCGTAGAGCGCCCGCTGCCCGGACGTCGAGTCACCCGAGCAGAAGCCAACGAAGCCCTGCTCGACCTCGCGGTAGTCGACGCCGGCGTCGGCCAGAGCCTTGGTGCCGGACTCGCGGGCCATGTCCGGGTAATCCCAGCCCTCGCGCCGCCCAGGCTTCTCGAATTTGGTCATCCCGACCCCGACGACATACACCTTGTTGGCCATGACGATCCCTTCTGCAGGTGCGCGGGCCCAGTGCGCGGGCCTAGTGTAGGCAGAATGTCGCTACGGGTTGTGCAGTGGGCCACCGGCTCGGTGGGAGTGGCCGCGATCAAAGCGGTCCTGGAGCATCCCGAACTGGAGCTCGTCGGAGCCTGGGTGCATTCGAAAGCCAAGGCGGGCAGGGACATCGGCGTTCTCGCCGGAGTCGACCCGATCGGCGTGACCGCCACCGACAGCATCGATGAGATCCTCGCCATGGATGCCGACGCCGTCATCTACGCGCCGCTGCTGCCGAACGTCGATGAGGTGACCGCGCTGCTGCGGTCGGGCAAGAACGTCGTCAGCCCGGTGGGGTGGTTCTACCCCGGTGAATCCGAGGCGGCGCCGCTGCGGGCGGCGGCCCTCGAGGGCGGGGTCACCCTGCACGGTGCCGGTATCGGGCCCGGGGCCGCCACCGAACTCTTCCCCCTGCTGCTGTCGGTGATGTCGACCGGGATCACCCACGTGCGGGCCGAGGAGTTCTCCGACCTGCGCACCTACGGCGCCCCGGATGTGTTGCGGCACGTGATGGGGTTCGGCGGGACGCCGGAGAGCGCGATCCGGGGGCCGATGCAGAAACTGCTCAACGGCGGGTTCTTCCAGTCCGTGCGGCTGATCGTCGACCGCCTCGGCTTTGCCGCCGAACCGGTGATCCGCACCAGCCAGCAGGTCGCCGTGGCATGTGCCCCGATCGACTCACCGATCGGGGTCATCGCCCCCGGCGAGGTCGCCGGGCGGCGGTTCTGCTGGGACGCGGTGGTCACCAACACCATCGTCGTGCGCATCGCCGTCAACTGGCTGATGGGCGAGGAGCACATGGACCCCGCGTGGTCATTCGGCGCCGGCGGCGAGCGCTACGAGATGGAGGTGCGCGGGAACCCGAACACCTTCGTCACGGTGAAGGGCTGGCAGCCCGAGACCGTGGAGGAGGGGTTGGTGAGCAACCCCGGCGTGGTCGCCACCGCTGCGCACTGCGTCAACGCCATCCCGGCCACCTGCGCCGCCGAACCGGGCATCGCGGGCTTCTTCGACCTGCCACCGATCACCGGCCGTGCCGCGCCCATGCTCGCCCGCCTCCCGTAACATAGCCACCATGGCCGCCATGGCGAATCCCCTTGTGGTGGAGGAATCCCGGCCGATTCCCGTCGCGCCGCAGGTGGCGTTCGCCAAGATGCTGCCGATGCCGCTGCCGACCCTGTTCCACCGGCGCTACGGTCCGATCCCGCCGATCAAGGCGGTGCGCGATCAGACCGGTGAGTGGGCCACTGTGGGTCAGAGCAGGACCATCGCGCTGTCCGGCGGCGGCACCATGCGCGAGACGCTCACCGACGTCGTGGCCCCGGAGTGGTTCGGCTACAGCATCACCGGTATCACCGGTCCGATGGCGCCGCTGATCGACCATGTCGAGGGCGAGTGGATCTTCGGCCCGCACCCGGTCGGCACAGAGGTCACCTGGCGGTGGACGATTCACCGCAAGTCCGCACTCACCGCGCCGGCGTTGCCGGTGTTCGGCAAGCTGTGGCGGGGTTATGCCCGCCAGTCGCTGGAGTCGCTGTCGAACTACCTCGCCGGCCGCGGCTGATTCCTTACTGCTCGACGCGGGGGTCCGCGCCGGCTTCCACGCGGTCCAGTGCGCGTGCGGCGAGTTCGTGACCCAGGGCGATCACCTCGGCGGCGCGATGGAAATCGAGGCTGCGGCAGGCGTTCCGGGGCACCTCGATGAGGACGTCCGGCGGGTAGGCCGCCATCTGATGGCGTGCCAACGCGGCTTGGGCGATGTCGATGGTGCGCATCATCACCGCGTAACTGGCGAGCTTGGGCATCGCGCTCTCACGGACGGCGTCGTCTTCTGCGTCCTCGTCGGCATCGTCGGAGTTGTCGTCGGCGTCGTCGGGGACGTCGTCGGGTTCGACCACCTCGGCGGCGGTGCCGAACCGGTCGAACAGTGCCGAGGTGCTACGCAGCAACCGGTTCAGCCGCTCACGGGTGGCTTTGGTCTCCGGGCCGGCCGGTATGTCGGTGGCCTGATCGGCCTCCATTCCCGAGACA
>JAIOQK010000374.1 GCA_021413425.1 Mycobacterium sp. | reverse complement strand
AGTTCGACGAATGGCAGCGGCTGTTCCTGTTCTCGCGTGCAGACACCATCTACGGCGGCTCCAATGAGGTGCAGCGCAATATCATCGCCGAGCGCGTCCTGGGCCTGCCGCGCGAGGCGCGCGGCGCGTGAGCGGGCTGAGCGTCGCGGGCGAGGAGACCGCCGGGCACGGCCTGCTGACCGGCAAGGTCGTCGTGGTGACCGCCGCGGCGGGCACCGGCATCGGCGCGGCCACAGCCCGGCGCGCCCTCACCGAGGGCGCCGACGTGATGGTCTCCGATCACCACGAGCGCCGGTTGGGCGAAACCCGCGACGAGCTGTCCGCACTGGGTCTCGGCCGAGTGGAGAGCGAGGTCTGCGACGTCACCTCCACCGCGCAGATCGACACGCTGATCGCGTCCACCACCGACCGGTTGGGCCGCCTCGACGTCCTGGTCAACAACGCCGGACTCGGCGGGCAGACCGCGGTCGTCGACATGACCGACGAGGAGTGGGACCGCGTCCTCAACGTCAGCCTCACCTCGGTGATGCGCGCCACCCGGGCGGCGCTGCGGTACTTCGCCGCGGCCGGCCACGGCGGTGTGATCGTCAACAACGCCAGCGTGCTGGGCTGGCGGGCGCAGCACTCCCAATCCCACTACGCCGCTGCGAAGGCCGGCGTGATGGCGCTGACCCGGTGCAGCGCAATCGAGGCGGCCGAGTACGGGGTACGGATCAACGCCGTCTCGCCGAGCATCGCCCGGCACAAGTTCCTGGAGAAGACCAGTTCCACCGAGTTGCTCGACCGGCTCTCCGAGGGCGAAGCCTTCGGCCGCGCCGCCGAGCCGTGGGAGGTCGCCGCGACCATCGCATTCCTTGCCAGTGACTACTCCAGTTACCTGACTGGCGAAGTGATCTCGGTCTCGAGCCAGCATCCATGACCGCGAGCGCACAGACTCCGCCGCCGGCCACTCGGCGCGAAGAGTTGCTCGAACTCGCCGCGACGATGTTTGCGCAACGTGGCCTGCGGGCTACCACAGTCCGCGACATCGCCGATGCCGCCGGGATTCTCTCCGGCAGCCTCTATCACCACTTCGCCTCCAAGGAGGAGATGGTCGACGAGGTATTGCGCACCTTCCTGGACTGGCTCTTTGAGCGCTACCAACGCATCATCGACACCGAACCGAACCCGCTGGCGCGGCTCAAAGGGTTGTTCATGGCGTCCTTTGACGCCATTGAGCGCCACCACGCCGAGGTGGTCATCTACCAGGATGAGGCCAAGCGCCTCTCCGGCCAGCCGCGCTTCTCCTACATCGACGAACTCAATATCCGCCAGCGCAAGATGTGGGTCGATGTGCTGACCGAGGGGATTGAGCAGGGATATTTCCAGCCCGATATCGACGTCGATCTGGTGTACCGATTCATCCGCGACACCACGTGGGTGTCGGTGCGCTGGTATCAGCCGGGTGGGCCGCTCACCGCCGAACAGGTGGGCCGCCAGTATCTGGCCATCGTGCTCGGCGGCGTCGCCGTGAAGACCTGACCGCAGAAGGGAATCCCAACATGGCCGAGGCCTATGTCATCGACGCCGTCCGCACCGCGGTCGGCAAACGTAACGGCTCGCTGGCCGGCGTGCACCCGATCGACCTCGGCGCGCACGCCTTCCACGGCATCTTCGACCGCAACGACGTCGACCCAGGCTCCGTCGACGATGCGATCGTCGGATGCGTGGACGCCGTCGGTGGTCAAGCCGGTAACATCGGCCGGCTCGCCTGGCTGGCGGCCGGTTACCCCGAGGAGGTTCCCGGCGTCACGGTCGACCGGCAGTGCGGCTCGAGTCAGCAGGCGATCTCCTTCGGTGCGCAAGCGATCATGGCCGGAGTGGCAGAGTTGATCCTGGCCGGCGGCATACAGAACATGAGTCAGATCCCGATCTCCTCGGCGATGATCGTCGGCAGAGAGTTCGGGTTCACCACGCCGACGGCGGAGTCCAAGGGCTGGGCGGCACGGTACGGCGACCAGGAGATCTCACAGTTCCGCGGCGCGGAGATGATCGCCCGTGAGTGGGACATCTCGCGCGAGGATATGGAACGCTTTGCACTGGCCAGCCACCAGCGCGCGTT
>JAIOQK010000023.1 GCA_021413425.1 Mycobacterium sp. | reverse complement strand
AAGCGGATCTATCCACGAATGCTGGTGGGCTGCCTGGTCGGCGGCGTGATCATCGGCCTCGGCGGGGGTGTCACCACGAAGGCGTTCGTCTTCACCTCCCTGCTGACGATCCCGGCCTTCGACAATATGGGTCTGTACACGGGGGCCATCCTCGCCGCGTTCTTCACCTCGATGATCCTGGTGATCCTCTCCGGCTACCGGACTCCCGAGCAGGCCGCCGAACTGGCGGCCGCCGGTGTTCCGGTCGCCGATCTCGAAGGCCCGTTGGCCGCAGCGAGCACCGGCACCCTGATCGCAGCCGCCGAGACGAAGGCGGCCGGTGAGACCGGGATCGTGCGCGAGGTTCTGTCCCCGCTCGACGGCATGGTCGTTGCACTCGCCGACGTGCCGGATCCGGTCTTCAGTAAGGGAACCATGGGCCCGGGGGTGGCAGTGATGCCCTCCGGTGACACCGCCTACGCACCCGGCAACGGCATGGTGGTCGCCGCGCAGGCGACCGGCCACGCCTTCGGGCTGGTCCTCGACAACGGCCTCGAAGTGCTCATCCACATCGGAATCGACACCGTGCAACTCAAGGGCGCCGGCTTCGATGTGCATGTGACCAAGGGGCAGAAGGTCACCGCGGGCGCCCCGCTGGTGACCTTCAACCGCAAGGTCATCGAAGACGCCGGCTACTCGCTGATCACCCCGGTGATCGTGATGAACGGCAAGAAATTCGGGCCCACGCGGGACGTCAGCGGCGGTGACGTCACCGTCGGTGCACCGCTTCTCGCGGTGGCACCGGCACCTGAGCCCGTCGAGGCGGGTCTGTAGCCCGGCGTCGCCGGCGGGTTCAGCTCGCCTGTTCGCGCGAGGAGAGCGCGTCACGGATCTGGGATTCCAGATCGCTGCTGTAGCGCACGATGGCGTCGTCATCGGTGGCCAGGGACACTGCCTCCGCAACGCATCGGGCCATGGTCGGGCGCGTGATTTTGATCTGATGGCCCGCGGTGAAGAGTTCGCGCCGCTGCAGCGCCGCGCTGCGGATCGTCTCGTAGGCCGGCAGGAGACACATCAGCGAGGCCACCCGATAGTCCGCCGCCCGGTGCGGCACATCGAGCACGTAGGCGGTGGCGCTGCGCAATTCGGTGAGGATGTCGTCGAGCACCCGAGCAGTCCAGTCGACGGGTGCGCCGCCCAACACCAGAGGTGCGTAGTCGATCTCACGTAACCACTCGTCGGGCAGGTAGCAGACCTGCCTTTGCAGGTCTTCGGCGAAGTCCTTGAGCACGTTGGTCTTCTGCAGCGCACGCCCGCAGGCCTCGCTTCCCGCCAGCAGGGTCCTCGCCAGTCCTTTTGACAGGCCGTAGTGATCGATGACCAGTTCGGTGCCCATCGCTCCCACGGTGCCGGCCACCGTGTAGCAGTAGTCGTTGTAGGCCGCCGCGGTTGACAGCACCCGCACCCCCCGGCGGACCACCACCGGCGGGGATTGCGCGGGGTCGAGCACCTCTTCCATACCCTTGGCCATGCGCGGGATCCAGTTCTGCAGGATCCCGCGAGTGCGGGCCGGGAAGGACTCGTAGATCGACCAGAGCGACCCGCCGCCGTCGGCGGTCATCAGCGCCCACTCCTCCTCCGACAGGCCGGGCCACTCGTCGGCCTCCCACACGGAGAGCTGCTCGGCCGCCGCTCGCGGCTCCCACAGCAATTGGTGGAACTCGGCGAAACGCTGTTTCTGCCAATCCAGCCCACGGGCGCAGTCCTCGATGTTGTCCAGGGCGCGGCAGAGCAGATACGCGGTCGCGAAGTAATGCTGCAGCGGGGCTTCCAGGCATGGGACAACCAGAGCGAAGGACCGCGACACCCGTTCCATCGTCGCGCTCAGATACTCACGCTGTATCGGCTCGAGGGTGTGGACGTCGGCTGCGGCCGAGGTGTTTTCCGCCGGAATCGCCTTGTGCCTTCCTAGACGCACCGATTCATACGCGAGCCGGTTGCACGTCCCAATCTACGCATGAGCCTAATAGCCCCTGGTTCCAGCCGCGGCCGAAGCCGGCGATCGCCCTGCCGCCGGGCCCCGACGCTATGCCTTGATCCTGATCGGGCCGGGTTTCCACAGACCGCTGCGGGTGGCGGATCCCAGTTCCAGCTCGGCCGGCTCGGCGTCGGCGATGGCGTCGAACTTGCGCAGCGACCCCCAGTCCCGGCCCCAGTCGTCTGACAGGTAGGTGGCCATCACGTGCGCCCGCAGCAGCACGTCGCTGATTCCCAGCAGCCCGCCGTTGCGGCCGTCCTGCCAGGTGTCGGTGTCCTGCTTCTTGGCGGTGTAGTCCGGGGTGATCCTGAACGTCGGCACCTGGGTGACCCCGTTTGCGTGCAGCATCGGCTGCTGGCAGGGGAAGGCCAGACCCACCGCCCAGTCCATCAGCACCGGTTGGACCGATCCCACGTACTCCTGCACCGTGCGCACCTGCGGCAGCCGCGGCGGGGTGACGGCGACCCAGTCTCCCAGTGACAACGATTTGTCTCCGGCGATGATGCGGACCGCGGTCGCGTCGGCGGGGATCGCAGCGCGCGGGTAACGCAGATTGCGCCAGGACGGGGCGGGGCCGATGTCGTAGGGCACCAGCTGCCCGGCCGGTACCGGGTCACCGGCCGAACCCGGGGTGCCGTACTCCAGCACCACTGTCTGTCCCTCGGTGAAACCGTTGAGGATGCTGTTTCCGGCGATGGTGCCGGCCGCGGTGATCACCACGAGCGGGCGGCCCGGGTCCGGCGGCGGAAGTTCATACCAGGCCGACGTCAGCAGGCTCTGCTGCTGCGCGGCGCCGGAATAGCTTCCCGCGACGGGGACGCGGGCGGGGTCGAGTTGGTAGGGCAGCGGCACGGTCGAGCCGTTGACGCCGGGCGTGGTGAGTGTGAACGGGCCCTCCCAGTCGTGGTCCACACCCGGCATCGGGTTGTTGACCCGGATGGCCTCGGCCACGATCTTCTCCGGGAGTCCGTTCGGGGTGAAGCCGACCGGGTCGGCGCCGCCGAGTGCCCCCAGCGGCCCGTAGCGGCCGGGCAGGGCGGTCAGGAAGCCGGCGTTGGCGTCCGGCTCGACAAGCACGTCGTCGGCCAGACCGCAGCCTCCGGCGAAGGCCCGGAGGTTGGCCCAGGCGTTGGAGTACGTCGGGTACTGGCGCACCACGCCGGCCGTCATGGAGGCGATGAAGACGATCACCATGAAGCCCGCGGCCACCGGGATGGGCGCGGCGGTCATGGCGCGCGCGACACGTCCCTCGCCGCGATCGCGGCCGCTGAAATGCAGCCACGCCGTGTAGAGCGCCGAGAGCGCGAACAGTGCGAAGAAGACCGCACTGACGCTGATTCCGGCGATCCGGGGCGTCGCGTTGTTGAACGGCACCCCGTAACTCGAGACGTACCACCAGCCGTTGGTGGTGGCGAAGGTCAGGGCCAGCACGAAAAGCACCGCAGTCACCACCGTCATCCGGTTGCGCGACCACCGCAGCGCCTGGCGGGACACCAGCACTGTGGCCAGCGCCGCCATCGCCGCGCCCACGGCGGCGAACAACCCGAAGTGGTGCACCCACTTGGTGGGCGTGAACATCAGGAAGAACATCGTCGCGAAGATCACGCCCATCAGACGCCAGGCCGGGCCCCGTGCGACACCCGGAATACGCTTGCGGCGCAACATGATGAACATTGAGACGAACAGCGACAGGACGGTGATGAGGAATCCGAATCGGCGTGACAGTGACCCGTCCACGGTCGGCAGGATGAGGTAGTAGTAACGCAGGTTCTCGGTGTACCAGGCCTGGCTCGGTCCGATGTCGGTGCGGATGCGCGTGGCCTCCAGGACAGTGGCCAGGGTCTGATCGGCGAACACCACCGTCAGGATCACGGTGCCTGCCGCCAGCAACGGGGCCAGCAACGGCCAGGTACCCACCACGTGGCGCCGCCGGGCCAGGATCCGCAGTATCGGCCGGCCACCGGCGATGAGCGCGGCGACGGCGATCAAACCGGTGGGCTGGATGCCCAGTGTGAACGCCGCGGTGATGATCGCCAGCGCGGCCGGTGTCAGCCGCCCGGAGGAGATCGCACGTTCGATGAGCACGTAGGTGATCAGTGCGCCGGTGGCGATCTGGCCCTCGGGACGCAGACCGTTGTTGAACGGCATCCAGGCCGCGAGCAACACCAGGCCCGCAGCCCAGAGCGCCGGACGGCTGCTGACCACCGCCGGGCCCAACCGCGGCAGCACCTCGCGCGAGAGCAGCAGCCAGCAGATCAGCGCGCACACCAGATCCGGTAGCCGGATCCAGATGCTGGCATCGCTGACACGGGTCATCAGTGCCAGCACGTTGTAGTACCACCCGAACGGGTCCTCCGGGCTGCCGAACCAGCGGAAGTAGTTCGACATGTAGCCGGCCCGGTCCGCGACCCGCGCCATGCCGAGGATGTAGCCGTCGTCGGAGGAGTTGGCACCCAGGACGTGCCACACCGCGAAGGCACCCACCACAGTGGCGTCCACCGCGGTGAAGGTCCGCCAGCGCTGCGGTATGAGGCGGTGCATGCGGCGGCCGTCGAGGCGGTCCAGTCGCCACAGCGCCAGCAGTGCGATCACGGTGGCGGTGATCGCGGTCAGTATCGCGGCCAGCTTGATCGCGGTGGGCCGGGTGGAGAACCGAGTGTCGATGGTCGCCGACACGCTCAGCCCGGCGGGGGCGGGGCCCTGCAGGTCGGTGAAGACGCCGACGATGGCCGGGCGCAGATTCGGGTCCTTGAATCCGCTGCGCAGATACTGCGACCCGGCCTGTGCGGAATCCTTGTCTTGGTCTGCGGCGGCGGTGCTCGGCGGCAGACCCACGAAGGTCGCGAAGGTCCCCGCTTCGGTGGACGCGATGTCGATGCGCTCACAGCCCGCCGTGCTCATCTGCGCCCGTGGGCTGGAGCCCATTTGTGCACGGGGCACGCTGGCGATGACGACGTTGCGGTCGGTGATGTCGACCCGCGTGGCTGTCGCGGTGACGAACAGCGAATTGAGCGGGGCGTCCTTGCCCTTCGGCGGAGCCAGGCCGAACACCAGGCCGCCCCGGGCGGGCAGCGTCTGGATCACCTCGCACGGCACCGACGCCGTCATCGACACCGGAGTCAGCGAGATCAGCGGCGCGGTGACGTTGGTCAGCTGACCGTTCTGCGGCCAGTTCAGAGTCGCCGTCGTCTGCACCACCGGCAGCAGGGGGGTGAGCAGCGCCAGCACGAACCCGAGCAGGCCCGCCACCACCGCCACCCACCGCGTGATGGTCACCTCATGGGCCGCGTCGCGCGCGTTGGCCGTCAACGTCTCGGTCATATCACCTGCCCCGTCATGGCAGCGCCCGGATCGGTCCGTTGCGACTCCATCCGAACACCCGCTCGCTGCCCTGCTCGATGACCGCAGCGGGGACGCGCGCCGCCGGGACGCGGATATAGCGTTCGAGCGCGCCCCAGTCGCGGTACCAGTCGTCACGCAGATAGGTGGGCACCGTCGAGGTGGTCAGCAGCGCCTGGATGAACAGGAACGGCCCACCGGAGCGGGCGGACTGCCACATGTTGGACGAGACCACGGCCTGCTTGAGGTTGGGTTGGATCCGGTAGTCGGGGATCTCGGCGACACCGAGGCGCTCGCCGAACGGGCGCTGGCAGGGGAAGTTCGCGGCGGTGGCGATATCCATCAGGACCGGCGTCGCGCTACCCAGGAACTCGTTCGCGGTCTGCAACACCGGTACCCGCGGCGGGGTGAACCCAAACCACTGATCGGTGGACAGATTGGGGTCGTCTGCGACGATGCGCGCCACCGTGGCCTCCGGCGGCGCCCACGCCATCGGGAACCGGAGGTTGCGCCAGGCGTACTGCTCATCGGTGTCAATGGGCTGCACCTTGTCCAGCGGGGTGAAGCCGCCATCGGCCCGGCGGAATCCCCACTGCAGCTTCAGTGACTGCCCGTAGTGGAACTCGCCTTCCTCGTCGTAGAACCAGATCGCCCCGGCGGCGGCGACCGTCAGCAGCGGCCGCTGCGGTGAGCGCGCCGGCAGTTGGTACCAGGCGGAGGTGGCCGTGGCGGCGACGGTGTTCTCGTCGTAACTGCCCATCACCGGGGTGGTGGCAGGGTCGAGGCCGAACGGCAGGAACACCGTCGAGCCGTTCACGCCGACCGGGCCGTAGCCGCCACCGGTGCCACCGGTGAATCCGATGCCGACGCTTGGCTTGTTCGGTGAGCCGTCGGAGTTGACGGTGCCGGGGTTGGCGACGAACGGCTCGGCCGGTTCGAGGGTGTCGCTGATTCCGTTGGGGGTGAATCCGATCGGGTTCTCCCCGCCCAGTGGACCGTACTGCCCCCACTTTTGGCCCGGAACGGGCTGCAGCACACCGGCATTGGTGTCGGCCTCGACCAGGATGTCGTCGGCCATCGCGCAGCTGCTCTTCGACAGACCCGAACTCAGTGCCGACGCGTTGGCCGAGGCGGTGGTGTATACGGGGTAGCGCTGCACGAACGCTTTGGTCATCGACCCGACCTCGAGCAGCACCATGATCAGCGCGAACACCAGCAGCGGGGTGGAGGCCAGTGCCCGGTTGCGCCGGGTGTTCTTGACCTCGGTGTG
>JAIOQK010000377.1 GCA_021413425.1 Mycobacterium sp. | reverse complement strand
CCTCACCGTTCGGGTCGGTGGCCGATCACCCCGGATCGAGGCGACCATCTCCAGCACGCGCCGCGTCGGCCCCACCTCGTGCACCCGGAACATCCGGGCCCCGTCGGCGGCGGCCAGGGCCGTCGCTGCGAGCGTGCCTTCCAGGCGTTCGGTCAGCTCCACACCCAAAGTCTCCCCGACAAAATCCTTGTTGCTCAGCGCCATCAGGACGGGCCATCCGGTCTTAACAAGATCTTTTACGTGCCGCAACAAAGCGAGGCCGTGGTAGGTGTTCTTGCCGAAATCGTGGGTGGGGTCGATCAGGATCGCATCACGGGCCACCCCGACTGCGGCCGCGTGCTCGGCGGCGGCGGTGACCTCGGCGATGACGTCGTCGACGACACCGGTGACGGTGGTCCCGTAGTTGACCCGGAACGGACGCGTCCGTGGCACCGCGCCACCGGTGTGCGAGCACACCAATCCGGCCCCGAACTCGGCCGCGACCTCGGGCAGCGTCGGGTCGGCGCCGGCCCAGGTGTCGTTGATCAGGTCGGCACCCGCCGCGCAGGCCTGCTTGGCGACCCCGCCCCGCCAGGTGTCCACACTGATCAGCTGATCGGGGTAGGCGCCGCGCAGCCACTCGATGAACGGCACCACGCGGGCGGTTTCCTCGTCGGCGTCGACCACCGTTCCCGGGCCGGCCTTGACACCACCGACGTCGACGACGTCGGCGCCCTCGGAGATGACGCGGTGGGCCGCGGCCTTGGCGGCCTCGTCGGTGAACGTCGCGCCCCGGTCGTAGAACGAGTCGGGGGTGCGGTTGACGATCGCCATGATCAAAGCGCGATCGCCGGCCACCGGCCGTCCGCAGAACGTCGACTTCACCCCACCATGGTGCCTGGTCGGGAGAGGATTCTCCCAAATCGGGCTGAGCTCCCCCGGCGCGAACGTGGATTACCGGCACGCCTGGAGCGGGCAGGTTCATACGGTCAGTGCAATATCCATGATCAGAGGGGTTGCACATGCCGAAGGGTTATCCGCATTCGAGGGCGACGCGGTGGGAGTTGTTCGATCGGATCTGCCGGGGTGAGCCGTTGGAGCGGGCTGCGCGCGAGATGGGCGTGTCGACGACGTCGGCCACCCTGTGGTGGCGTCAAGCTGGAGCGATGCCACTACATCGCGGACAGAAGGCCGACCTCACCCACGGCCTGGCCGAACCCGGTGACCCGGATCGGCCCGGCGGCCCCGGTCGCCGTCTGAGCCTCGATGAGCGCATCGAGATCATGCGCGGTCGCGACAATGAACTCACCTACGCCGGGATCGGCGAGAAGATCGGCCGCGACGGCAGCGTCGTCTGGCGGGAGGTGAACCGCAACTCCAACCCGGACGGGGACTACCACGCCGCGATGGCCCACGCCCGCGCCACTCAGAAGGCCAAGCGCCCCAAGGGGTTCACCCTCGACGACCCGGTGTTGTGCACCATGGTCGAAAAAGCGATGGACGACGGGTGGAGCCCCAAACTGATCGCCGAGGTGTTGGCCCACGATCATCCCGATGACAAGCTGGCACGGGTGAGCCACGAAACCATCTACAAGTGCCTCTACGTCCAGACCCGTGGCCAACTCCGGGCCGATTTGCACAAGTGCCTGTCGACCAAACGGGCCGTCCGCAAGCCCCGCGGGTCGGTCACCCGCGCCGGCGTCTACCCACCGGGGTCGGTCTTCACCATCCGGGACCGGCCCGCCGAGGCCGAGGACCGCGCGGTGCCCGGGCACTGGGAAGGAGACCTCATCCTGGGCACCGGAAACACCAGTGCGATCGGCACATTGGTGGAACGCAGCACCCGGTTCACCATCTTGTTGCACCTGCCCGCCGATCACACCGCCGAGTCGGTGGCCACGGCCATGATCGCGGCGATGAGCGACCTCCCGGCACATCTGCGGCGCACCATCACCTGGGACCGCGGCAGCGAGATGGCCAACTGGCGCGACATCAAACTGGAGCTCAATGCTCCGGTCTACTTCTGCGACCCGCACTCACCCTGGCAACGCGGCACCAACGAGAACACCAACCGACTGCTGCGATTCTGGTTCGAGAAGAGCACCGACCTGTCCGTGCACACCAAAGCCGACCTCAAACGGATCCAGGACAAACTCAACACCCGACCCCGCCCCACCCTCGACCTGCACACACCCGCCGACCGACTCGCCGCACTCATCGACCAAGCCGCCTAACAGACAGCCGATATTGCACTAACCGATTGACAATGCCCCGCATTCAGCGTGGGGGTAATCCACGTTCGCGGGAGATCAAACGGGTTGATATGTCCACGGTTCGCGCGGCAGCTGCGCCGGGTCGAACCGGTCCAGCAGGCCGGCGATCTCGGTGGCTGGCCAACCCAGCGACTCGCTGATCAGGGCAAACGCCCTTTCGACACCGAGCTCGGCCAGGGTCACCGCGCCGTCGCGTTTGGCCAGCCGCTTGCCTTCGTGGTTGAGCGCCAGTGGCACGTGGGCGTACACCGGCTGCGGGTAGCCCAGCAGTGTGGCCAGATAGGCCTGGCGGGGGGAGGACGAGAGCAGGTCGTCGCCGCGCACCACCTGGTCGATGCCAGCCAGCGCGTCGTCGACCACCACGGCGAGGTTGTAGGCAGGCACACCGTCGCCGCGACGCAGCACGAAGTCGTCGACCACGCCGGTATAGCTGCCGTGCACCAGGTCGGTCACCGTGTACTCGGTGACCTCGGCGCGCAGCCGTAACGCCGGTGGACGGCCGGCATCTCTTCGGACGGCGCGTTCGGATTCGGTGAGCTCCCGACACGTTCCGGGGTAGGCCCCCTCCGGGGC
>JAIOQK010000376.1 GCA_021413425.1 Mycobacterium sp. | reverse complement strand
TCCGCGAGCGGCAGGCTAAGCGGGCCGATTCGCTGACCGCCGCGGGTGCGGGGGCCGCCGAGACGACCGCGGTCATCGACGGTGTTGGTGACACCGAGATCATCGAGACCGTCGTGGCCGACGCTGAAC
Source organism: Mycobacterium sp. (assembly GCA_021413425.1). Lineage (GTDB taxonomy): Bacteria > Actinomycetota > Actinomycetes > Mycobacteriales > Mycobacteriaceae > Mycobacterium. Next base: position 2,256 of record JAIOQK010000376.1, on the reverse strand, counting down.
TCGATGCCGATGCCGAACTTGATGCGGACACCGAACTCGAGGCCGAGATCGCCGTCGAGGACCACCCGGAAGAGGTGGTCCATGACGAGCCGGAGTACGACACCTACAGCGACGACGAGCCGGATTACCCGCCGTCGGCCGAGGAATCGGCCCTGCACACCGTGATTGACGACGAGACCGCAGAGGTTGAGGTCGTCGACGGCGAGGCCGCCGAGTCCGACGAGCGCTGACGCGCGGCATGGGAATCGAATACGCCAGCATCGTCAACCACCCGCTGCAGCAGGTGTGGGACTGGCACACCAGGCCGGGCGCAATGCATCGGCTGGTACCGCCGTGGCAGCCGATGCGCGTGGTCAAGGAGACAGAGTCGCTGGCTGACGGCACCGCCATTCTGGGACTGCCCGCGGGCCTGCGCTGGATAGCCCGCCACGACCCGGCCGGATACGACCCGCCGCATCAGTTCCGCGACGTGCTGTCGAGCTCGGCCGGTCTGATGACGCTGCCCCCGCGGGTGATCGGGTGGTGGCGGCATACCCACCGCTACAGCGACGCCGGCGGCGGCACCACGCGGGTCCATGACATCGTCGACACGACCGTGCCCGGCGTGGCGCTGCGATCCACCTTCGCCTACCGGCATCGTCAGCTGGCCGAGGACCTCGCCTCGCACTCCGAGGCCGCCGCCGCAGGTGCGACCTCGCTGACGGTCGCGATCACCGGATCGAGCGGACTTGTCGGCACCGCTCTGGGTGCGTTTCTGTCCACCGGCGGCCACCGAGTGATCCGGCTGGTGCGTCGCGACCCGGCCAATGAAAGCGAACGCCGCTGGGACCCAAGCGATCCCGCACCTGATCTGTTCAGTGGTGTGGATGCGGTGGTGCACCTGGCGGGGGAGTCGATCGCCGGCCGATTCACCGATGCCCACCGGCGGGCCATCCGTGACTCCCGCATCGGGCCCACCCGCCGACTCGCTGAGATGGCCGCGGCCAGCGGTGGTCCACGCACCTTCGTCAGCGCCTCGGCGATCGGCTACTACGGCTACGACTGCGGCGACACCGTCCTCGATGAGGACAGTCCGCGTGGCGACGGGTTCCTCGCGGAGGTCGTCGCTGACTGGGAGGCCGCCACTTCGCCGGCCGCCGAGGCGGGGATGCGGGTGGTGACGGTGCGCACCGGCATCGTGCAGGCCGCCAACGGCGGGACGCTTCGACTGCTTCGGCCGCTGTTCGCCGCGGGCCTCGGCGGACGGCTCGGGCCGGGACAGCAGTGGCTGTCCTGGATCGGCATCGACGATCTGCTCGACGTCTACTACCGCGCCATCTACGACGACCGGCTGGCCGGTCCGCTGAACGCCGTCGGGCCGGAGCCGGTGCGCAACATCGACTACACCGCCGCGCTGGCCGCCACAATGCGCCGGCCTGCGCTGCTGCCGGTTCCCTCGTTCGGGCCCCGACTGCTACTCGGCAGGCAGGGCGCGACCGAACTCGCCGAGGCGAACCAGCGCGTGACACCTGCCAAGTTGGCCGGCGTGGGACATCGGTTCCGGCACACAGGCGTGGCCGATGCGCTGGCCCACCAACTGGGTCGCGACCCCGCGCCCGGCGTTCTCTGACAGCACCGCCTCCCACGGTGCCGCTGAGGTGGGGACCTTATCCCCGTGCGCGGACGTGCCGGCATCGGGCACGATGGGGATATGGGGTTTCGCGGTCCGGGGGTGATCGACAGCGCGGGTCTGGCCCTCCTCGTCACCGATCTGCAGCGCCGCGGGTACCGGGTCATCGGGCCGACGCGCCGTGGGGAGGCGATCGTCCTGGCCGAACTCGCCCACGCCGATGATCTGCCGCATGGCTGGGGGGTGGACACAGCGCCGGGGTCCTACCGGCTGCGTGCCCGCGCGGACCGAGCAGCCTTCGGTCACTCGGCCGGGCCGCAGTCCTGGAAGCAGTTCCTGCACCCGCCGCGGCAACTGGTCTGGTCTTGCGACGCCCCGCCCGCTGATGAGGACACCCGGCCGTATGCCTTCCTCGGGGTGCGGGGCTGCGACCTCGCCGCGATCGCGGTGCTCGACCGTGTGCTGGCCGGCGGAGCGTATCCGGACGCCGGCTACACCGCCCGTCGCGACGGGGTTTTCATCGTCGGCGTCTACGGCACCGAACCGGGTGGGCTGTGCTTCTCCGCGTCGATGGGTACCGGCCCGGCCTGCGGCAAGGCGGGGGCCGACGGCCCGGCTCCAACGCCGGGCTCGATCAACGGCCCGGC
>JAIOQK010000373.1 GCA_021413425.1 Mycobacterium sp. | reverse complement strand
GTGCCGTCATCGACCTCATTCCGCGCGGACGCGAGGTGTCGCTGGAACGCGAGGGCTTCCCGTCCCTGCTCGCTGACGGCGCGAAGGTGTGCGGGTACGTCGACTCCAGTTACTGGCGCGATATGGGCACCCCGGACGACTTCGTCCGCGGCTCGTCGGATCTGGTGCGCGGCATCGCCCCGTCACCCGCACTCGGCGGCAAGCGCGGCGAACACCTCGTGCACGACGGTGCATCGGTGGCTCCGGGTGCGGTGCTCATCGGCGGCACCGTGGTGGGCCGAGGCGCGGAGATCGGACCCGGGGTGCGCCTGGACGGTGCGGTGGTGTTCGACGGCGCCCGCATCGAGGCGGGGTCGGTGGTGGAACGGTCGATCATCGGTTTCGGCGTCCGCATCGGCCCGCGCGCGCTGATCCGCGACGGCGTGATCGGCGACGGCGCCGATATCGGGGCGCGCTGCGAACTGCTGCGCGGCGCCCGGGTCTGGCACGGGGTCGCGATCCCGGACTGCGGGATCCGCTACTCCAGTGATGTGTAGCGCTAGGCGAAGCGACGCTCAGCCGCGGCGATCAGCGCCGTCAGTCCGGCGTCGATGCCGTCGGGCAGGTCGTCGAGGGAGAACCAGCGCAGATCCACCGACTCGGAGCTGATCACCGGCTCCGCCCCGGCGGGGGCGTGGGCGATGAACTGCATATCAAGGTGGCGGGTCGGTACGCCCAGCGAGCAGGTCACCGGGTGGACGTGCACCGCGGCCAGTTCGGTGTCCATCCGCAGACCGGCGATGCCGGACTCCTCGGTGGCCTCGCGCAGAGCGGCGCCCGCGATGTCGGTGTCGGAGTCCTCGCAGTGTCCGCCGGTCTGCAGCCAGCGGCCGAACCGCGGGTGCAGGGTCAGCAGCACCCGCTGCGCGCCTTCGTCGACCACCAGTGCCGAGGCGGTGATGTGGCCGGGTACGCACGCCCGCCGGCAGCCGTCCGGTCGGGCGAGCAGGAACGCCAGCACCGCATGCCGCAACGCGTCCTGGCACGGATCGGGTGCCTGCCAGTCGGTCAGTACCGCGACCGCGGAGTCGTGCAGGGTGCTCACCGGCGCACCAGGCGATCACCGATCGGGGCGGGATCGCGCGGCGTGGGCGGTTCCTCGGTGCGATCGAGGGGGTAGCCGATCGCTATGGCGCCCAACGGTTCCCAGTCCTGCGGCAGCTCCAGTATCCGGTGCACCAGAGCAGGCGCGAAGATGGTGGAGCCGATCCAGCAGCTGCCCACTCCGCGCACCGCGAGTGCCACCAGCAGCCCCTGCACCGCCGCACCGGCGGCGACGGTGAACATGGTGTGCTCGGCGGCGGTGCGCTGCTCGTCGGGGTAGCGGTGGGCGCCCTCGGGCACCATGAACGGGATCACCACCTCCGGTGCGTCGTAGAGGATCTGCCCGCGCGCCACCCGGCGCTCGATCGACTCCGGCGCCCGGCCGTCCGAGGCCAGGTCGGCCCGCCAGGCGTCCTTCATCCGATCCAGTAGCTCTATGCGCCGGCCGTGGTCGGCCAGCCAGGCGAACCGGACCGGGCGGGTGTGGTGCGGGGCCGGTGCGGTGAGCGCCTCGGCCACGGCCGAGGAGATCAGCGCGGGGTCCACCGGGTCGGGGGCGAAGTGGCGCACCGAGCGCCGCAGCAACTGAGCCTGGCGGCGGCCGAGGTCGATGGCCTCGGCGGTGCCCAGCCAGAACAGGTCGTCGGTTCCGGTGCGCACCAGCCGCGCCGCGGTGGAGCCGTCATCTGCCAGCGTCAGTCCGCGGACGACCGCCACCGGTACGCCGGTGAGCTTGCCCTTCACCAGATCGGCCGCGGCGGCGATCTCATCGGCGACGGCCACTTCGGTGACGAGCAGTTCATTGCCGTGCGCGTCGCGCGCCCCGGCGTAGCCGTGCAGCACCGGGACCCCGGCTGAGCCGATGGCCGCGTCGGTCTGGCCGTTGCGCCAGGCCCGGCCCATGGTGTCGGTGATCACCACCCCGACATCCGCACCCGGCCGCTGCCGCAGTGCGGCGCGCAACCGCGCCGCGCTGGCGTCGGGATCGGTTGGCAGCAGTGCAAGTTCGGCGGCGTCGACATTGGATCCGTCCACGCCGGCGGCGGCCTGCACCAGACCCTGGCGGTTCTCGGTGATCAGCGTGCGCCCCTTGCGGGCCAGCACCCGCACCGCCTCCTCGTCGATCAGCCTGCGGCGCAAAGCATCCCGGGCGTCAGGATCCGACGGCGCGGCGACGATGCGTCCCTCGCACTTGGACACCACCTTGCTGGTGACCACCACGACATCGCCGTCGCGCAGCCAGGGTGCGGCCGTGGCGATCGCCGCGGCCAGATCATCACCGGGCCGGAATTCCGCCAGGCCGGTCACCGGAAGGATTTCGACGGGGGCGGCCGAACCGTGTTCGGTCATGGCTTGACCCCGGCGAGGTCCAGTCCGGCGCGCACCATCTCGGCGGTGATCGCCGGATCCGACATCAGCAGTGGAATGGAGGCGACGGTGACGCCGGGGATCTCAGCGCGGTCGCCGTCGTGCACCAGCCAGTAGTCCAGAAGTCCGGTGGCAGAGCGTGCCCCGTAGTGCCGGCCGACCGCCTGCGAGGTGGTCTCCACACCGATCACCGACAGGCATTCGTCGGCCATGCCGCGCAGCGGCTTTCCGTCGACGATGGGGGAGTAGCCGATGACCGGTGCGCTGGTGGACCGCAGTGCCGCCCGGATACCGCCGACGGCGAGGGTGGCGCCGATGCTGACCACCGGGTTCGACGGGGCGAGGATGACGACGTCGGCGCCGGCGATCGCGTCGATGACGCCGGGTCCGGCGGTGGCCTTCTCCGATCCCACG
>JAIOQK010000022.1 GCA_021413425.1 Mycobacterium sp. | reverse complement strand
CCGCCGCTGAGCAGGTCCAGGGTCCCGTAGCGCTTGGCGATCTCCAGCGGGTGGTGGTAGCCCAGCACAAGCACCGAGGTGGTCAATCGGATCCGGCTGGTGCAGGCGGCCAGGAAGGCCAACGTCGACAGCGGATCCCAGTAGGTCAGCCCACGGCCGGCCTCGTCGGCAAGCGGGACCGCGACGTGTTCGGCGCACGTCAGGTGATCGAAGCCGAGTTCGTCCGCGGTGCGGGCAATGTCGGCGATGTCCTCGACACCGGCGCTGCGTTCCCACGCGCAAGACACCCCGGGCAACTGCATCACCCCGGGGGTGGACAACCCGATCCGCATCAGGTCTGTCCCATGAGTTTCTGCATGAACCGGTGCGCGCCGGCCACCACCTTCGCGCGGTCCGGGTCGTTGCGACGGGCGACGTCGGCGTCGTTGCCGCCGGCGATGTGGACCGGGCCGCCTGCGAGGTTCCGCAGTCCCTCGCGGGCGACGTCGGCGGGGTCGGACACCCGCATGCCCGGAACGTCGAAGTTGAGCCCGGCGCGCTCCATCGCCGGGGTGCGGGTGACACCGAGAACAAGGTGCAGCACGTCGACACCCGTATCACGCAGTTCCAGCCACAGCCCCTCGGTGAAGATCCGGGTGAATGCCTTGACTCCCCCGTACACGGTGTGCCGGGAGGATCCGAGATAGCCGGCCATCGAACCCACCGTCAGGATGCCGCCACGGCCGCGCCGACGCATGGCGCAGCCGTAGTGATGCACCAGCGCGAGCATGGTGGTGATGTTGAGGTCGATCACCGGTGCGAAGTCGTCGAGAGCGGCGTCAAGGAACTCCGCGCCGGCGGTGTTGGCGCCGGCGTTGTAGATCAGCAGTCCGACCTCGCGGTCACGGGTCACCGCGGTGACGGCCTCGGCGGCCGCCGCAGTCGCCAGATCGGCTGCGACAGTGACGACCTCCACGCCGAGTCCGCGGCACTGGAGAGCCACCTCCGCCAGCGGTTGCTCCTTGCGGGCCACCAGCACAAGGTTGATACCGGCACCGGCGAGCAGCAGGGCGAACTGCGCCCCGACGCCCTCGGATCCGCCGGCGATCACCGCCCACGGGCCGTACTTGTCGCTCAGCACCCGCTCAACGCCGCCCGACGATCAGCAACGCGACCAGCGGTGCCACGTTGAGCAGCAGAACGCCGATCTTGTAGACCGCCATCCCGCCGTAGTTCAGCGCGTCGAAGGACTCCCGGGACAGCCGGAACCACCGGGTGTGCAGTCGGTAGACGGCATCGTGGGCCAGCGAGAACATGACGAACCACACCAGCAGGATCGCGTAGTTGATGATCAGCGACCAGACCAGGACATCGCGAAGGGTGCTTAGATCCATGAGCCCAGTGTGTCACCACCGATGGCGGCTCAGTCGGTGGCGAACGCTGCCTCCGCGTCGCGGTTGAGGTCGACGTAAGCCTTCGAGCTGACGTCGAAGGCGACGCCCTGGATGGTGCCGCCGGTGAACGCGCCCGGGTTCCGGTACTGCTCGGAGACGTTGTCACCGCTGTCGTAGCCGACGCACAGACCGTCACCGGCCAGGGTGAACTTGCCGATCTGGGCCCGCATCGGGCCCTCCGCCACCGGCTTGCCGTCGACATAGAGGATGGTCTTGCCGATCGACTCGCCGTACTCGCCGGCCTTCTCCCGTTTGAACTCCATACCCAGTGAGTGCTTACCGGGCGGCAGCGGCGGGGAGACGAAGTCCTGCTCCGGCTTGATCCCGAGGAAGTTGTAGACGTAGTGCAGCCGGCCATCCTTGATGAACATGGTGTGGCCGCCGAACCGGGAGCCGTGCGCGAAGATCACGCCCTGGGCATCCGGCGCCAGATCGACGTTGGAGACGATCTTGTAGTCGCGGCCGCGGATACTCACCGCCACACCCTCGGGCACCGGGGCGGTGTCCGGGTAGTACAGATAGCGGTCGCGCGGCGGCTCGGACTGCGGACGTGGCGTGCCGGCCTGCTCGACCGCGGAGCGGTCGTCCAGCGGCAGCACGAAGTTGTTCTTGGCCTCCTCATCCCAGGCCGCGATCAGCTCCTTGACCTTGTCCGGATACTGATCGGCGACATTGGTGGACTCAGAGCGATCCTCGGCGACGTGGTAGAGCTCCCAACGATCCTGGTCGAAGTTGCCCTTGTTGCTCAGCGGCGCGTGCAGTGCAGCGGCCTTCCAGCCGTCCTGCCAGATGCCGCGGGTGCCCAGCATCGCGTAATACTGGCGTTTGCGGGTAGTCGCCGCTGCGCCGTCGTCGAAGCTGTAACGCATCGACACGCCGTTGAGCGGGTACTGCTTGATGCCCTTGTACTCATCGGGCATCTTCAGTCCGGCGACATCGAGAACGGTCGCCGCCACGTCGGTGGCGTGGTGGTACTGCTCGCGCACCTCGCCGCGAGCTTTGATGCCCTTGGGCCAGGAGATCACCATCGGATCGCAGGTACCGCCGGCGAACTGCGCGTAGCGCTTGAACATCTGAAACGGCGTGGAGAACGCCGTCGCCCATCCGGTCGGATAGTGGTTGTAGGTATCCGGGCTACCGAGAGTTTTCAGATACTTCATGTTCTCCGAAAGCTCATCGGGGTAGCCATTGAAGAACTTGTTCTCGTTCACCGACCCATTCGGCGAGCCCTCACCGGAGGCGCCGTTGTCGGCGCAGTAGAAGATGACGGTGTTCTCCAACTGCCCGGTCTGCTCCAGGTAGTCGACGATCCGGCCGACCTGGGCATCGGTGTACTCGGAGAATCCCGCGTACACCTCGGCCATCCGCGCAAACAGCTTCTTCTCGTCGGCGTTGAGTGAATCCCACGGGCGCACAGCATCATTAGCGGCAGCGACGTCGGCGGGCAGCGGGTTGATCGGGGTCATCTTGGTACCCTCGGGCAACACACCCTTGGAAATCATCCGGGGCAACACCCACTCCCGGTAGGCCTCGTATCCGTCGTCGAACTGACCGGAGTATTTGTCGATGTACTCCTGCGGAGCGTGGTGCGGGGCATGGTTGGCGCCGGGGCAGAACCACATGTACCAGGGCTTGGACGGGTTGGAGGACTTCTGGTCGCGCAGCATCCGGATGGCGTTGTCGGTCAGGTCCTTCGACAGGTGGTAGCCCTCCTCGGGCAGGTACGGCTGTTCGACGAATCGGTTGTCCTCGACAAGATCCGGATACCACTGGTTGGTCTCGCCACCGAGGAATCCGTAGAAGCGGTCGAAGCCCTTCTGCAGCGGCCACTCCGACTTGCTGCCGCCACTGGAGACGTCCTCTTCGGGAACGTTGTGGTTCTTACCGACCCAGAACGTGCTGTAGCCGTTGTCCTGCAGAACCTGTCCGATGGTGGCGCACTGGGCGGGCAGTCGTGCCGCCATACCGGGGAAGCCGTTCGAGCCCTCGGTGATCGACCCGGAGCGGTTGACGTGCTGGCTGCGGCCGGTGAGGAAACAGGAGCGGGTCGGCGAGCACAGTGCGGTGGTGTGCCACTGCGAGTACATCAGCCCGTTGTCGGCCAGTTTCTGCATGACCGGCATATTGATGCGCCCGCCGTACGGCGACCACGCGGCCAGGCCGGTGTCGTCGTAGAGCACGACGAGGACATTCGGTGCGCCCTCGGGGGCGGACTTGAGTTCGAAGGGCTTCCAGTCCGGTGTGGAGTCGCGAACGTCGAGTTCGATCTTGCCGTCGAAGCCCTCGTTGATCCCGGTGCCGTAGCCGGGGGGACCGTCACCGCCGGCCGTGGCGCCATCCTTGGAACCGCAGGAGGCGGCCAGGCCGGCCACCGCTGCGGCGCCCGCACCGGCGGCCATCCCGCCGAGCACCTTGCGCCGGGAAAGCTTCCCGCTGCCGCTTTGCTCTTCCGGCGTCTGCGCGCCGTCGGTACCAGTCTCACCCATGAAAAAGTCCCTCTCGGCGTTTGCTGAAATCGTTCCTGGGAGAACTTACTCCAGTTCTTGCAGACTTTCCTCGAGATAGTCCAGAAGTCGCTGCAATTTCGGCACGGTGCGACGGCAGCAGACCAGACCGAACTCCAGATGGTCGGCGTAGCTCAGGCAGGTGATGTTTAGCGC
>JAIOQK010000462.1 GCA_021413425.1 Mycobacterium sp. | reverse complement strand
GGGTGGCGCTGCAGCACCGCGACCGTCTCGCCGATCAGGTCGTCGAAATCCAGGGCGTTGGCGGTACGCAGCCGGCGCTGGTACTCCGCGTAGACCTCGGCGACGATGCGGGCCAGATCGTCGGACTCCGGGTTCAGCGCGGCCTGCGCGCCGTCCGGGGTGATCAACTCGTTCTTGAGGTTCGAGATCGCGGTGGACAGCAGCCGCGGCGAGTAGCGCTTGACGTCGATACCCATGTCGCGGCCGACCATCAGCAGCAGCCGGCGGGAATCATCGGCGTCATAGATGGAGAAGTTGGAGTTATGCCCCGGCAGCAGCGAGGCCTGGTTGCGCAGGATCCGCACGCAGGTGGAGTGAAAGGTCGACACCCACATGTTGCGGGCCCGGGGGCCGACGAGCTGGGACACCCGCTCCCGCATCTCCGCGGCGGCCTTATTGGTGAAGGTGATGGCAAGGATCTGCCCGGTGCCGACGTCGCGGGCGGCCAGCAGGTAGGCGATCCGGCGGGTCAGCACGGCGGTCTTGCCGGAGCCGGCCCCGGCCACGATCAGCAGCGGGGCGCCCTCGTGCAGCACTGCCTGGCGCTGCTGCGGGTTGAGCCCGTCAAGCAGTTCGGTGGCCTCCGCGCGCAGGTGCACAGTCATATCGGGACCAACTTACCGCCGCTGACGGACAGCCCTTTGCGCAGGCACGCCGCCGGGTGGCAGACTCAAGGACGTGCATACTGCAGCGCGATTTTTCTACGGGTACCCGTCCGCGGGGCCCGTGGTCTAGCTGCGGCGATTTCGCCAGCCCCGCGGTCCTCACCGGATCCGGGGCTCCTTTCTTTGTGAGGCCCGGTCGAAAGATGAGAACAGCGGCATGAGACCAGAACCGCCACACGAGGAGAACGACGAGATGACCACCGACGAGTTGACCGACATCGACGACCTGCGCACCGAGATCGACCGCCTCGACGCCGAGATCCTGGCCGCGGTGAAGCGCCGCACCGAGGTATCGCAGTCGATCGGCAAGGTACGGATGGCCTCCGGGGGCACCCGCCTGGTGCACAGCCGGGAGATGGCCGTTATCGAGCGCTACAGCGCGCTGGGCGCCGACGGCAAGGACTTGGCGATGCTGCTGCTGCGCATGGGTAGGGGCCGGCTCGGGCACTGACGCCGGCCATCAGGCACCGCCGGCTCGGGCACTGACGCCGGCAAGCCTCACCCGAGCAGTGTGCCGTTCTCCCTGGCCGCCTCGACGTAGATCGGCGGCAGGGTCACGCCACGGCTCTTCAGCGCTTCGGTGCGGATCGACACCGCGAAGTGGCTGGACTCCACCGGCGGGGGCGGTCCGGGGCTGGCCCGATCGTCGAGCCAATCCAGTGCCAGCCGGATCGCCGTGCGGCCGTAGTCATCCGCATCCGGGGAGATGCTCAGCGCTCCCCCGTTCTCGACGAAGTCCACATTGGTGCCGATCGGCAGTGCCCTCGAATTCGCTTGTGTCCAGCGGCTGGCATCGGCCGCGGAGAACACCGCCCCGTCGCGGTCGGGCAGACTCTGACAACTCAGGACCACCAGGAACTCGGAGCCCGATGCGTCCATCACGAACTGACGCCACGCCTCAGCGGTGGAGACCATTTGGGCGGCATCGACTTTCACCGAACCCCAGTCGAACGACTGCGCCTGTGCCATCTCGGCGCGGCCTGTCACATTGTCGACACCGATGATCGACACACCGGGCGTGACGCCAGGATTCATGGCGGTGATGGCGTCCTTGATCGCGGCGAAAGGCAGGCGCTCGGCGATTCCGGAGACGTTCGGCGCTCCGACATAGCCGTAGTCGGCGGGCGGCCGGTCCAGCGAGACGTAGAAGATGCGCGGCTGCACGCGGCCCACGTAGTCGCGGGCCACGAGAAGATTGGCCTCGTCGTCGACGGCGATCAGCACCGCCGGGTCGATGCGTCCGATGGCACGGCGGGCTTGTGCCTGCTGGACCCGCTGATCCGCGCCGGGCGCGGAGATGTCGAGGTAGTCCCACTCGACGCTGACCGGACGACGATTCGCCGCCAGAGCCTCCCGCATCCCGCGGTCGACCTCTCTGACCCAGGGTGAATCCTGTTGCCCGGAATGGAGAACGAGGATGCGCGGCTTGGATTCGTTGAACGTTCCGAGCAGCAACAGGAAGCTCAGCAGGCAGGCGACGATCAGCACCAGCTTAGGGACCCTCGTCATATCAGCCGCCGTGTCATATTCAGCCCCTGTGTCATATCAACCCCAGTGTCATATCAGCCCCAGTTGGTTCCACCACGGGATCGAGGCGTACGCGGCGGCGACCCTCGCCACGTTCATCACCATGTTGTAGCGCCGGAAGCCCTTCTCGTCCGCCTCCTGGATGAGGCCTTCGGAATAGAGCTGCATGATGCCGTTGGTGCCCTGGTAGCGGAAGAACGAGATATCGCTGAACAGCGCCGCGCAGAAGATGCAGATCCACGGGTTGATGCCCTGCGCCAGCGCGATCGGCAGCAGGATCACCGACGACGTCAGCGCACCGGCCGTCACCGGCAACGCCAGCCGCAGGGTCAGGGTGACCACCAGACTCACCGCGATGAAGACCGCGATGTTCCCGCGGACGAAGTCGAAGTTGTGCTCCATGACCCGGGCCAGTGCCTCCTGCAGACCCAGATAGTCCATCACCCGCACCATGCCGTCGAGCCCGAGCAGGAAGAACACCTGCGGCCAGTCCAACGCGGCACGAAAGTCCTTGCGCAGCAACGTCCCTGTCACCAGCAGCGCCACCAGGACGTAGCCCGCCAGGTACGACGGTCTGATGTGGTGCCACCCGACCGTCGCACTGCCGATCAGGAAGAACAGGAAGCACCCGGCGGCGGTCCACTCCGCGGGGCGCAAGCCCCCCATGGCCGCGAGTTTCCCGCGGAGCTCTGCGCGCGGCAGCGCGGATTCCTCCTCCGGCGGGAACAGGCGCGGGATCAACAGCATGTGCGCGACGGTGACCGCCAGCGCCGCAACCGCGGCGGCGACGAGCCAGAACAACCCGTTGAATTCGGCTTGGGTCTGCGACGGGAGAAAGTTGACCGCGGCGATGTTGGAGGACTTGCTGGTCACCATCATCGGGGAGAACAGTCCGGCGCCGCCGAACATGGCGGCGAGCAGCGCGGTGATGGCCGGGCCGCGCAGCGGCAGTTTGAGGCCGGCGACCATGTCCTTGTACGCCGGTGTCAGCAGCGCGAGCCGGACGTTGGAGGACGGTATCAGCGGGGACAGCCCGTACCCCGACATCAGTAGCGCGGTCTGGTGCCAGAAGGGTTTGTCAGGCAGGCGCAACAGCAGACGCAGGATCAGCCGGTAGCTCAGCCCGGAGGAACTGATCGTCGCCGAGAGCGCGAAGACGCCGACGAGCAGCAGCATGCTCGGCGAGGAGAAGCCGCCCAGCGCCACCTCCGGCGGGGCGAGGCCGACGAAGAGGGTGCCGACCAGTGCCACCAGCGGCCCGACGAACTCCTCCACCAGGCTGAACACCCAGAGCAGAATCGTGCCGGCCAGTAGCGCGGCGAAGATCGACGCCTGCACGCTGAAGTCCCTGGAAAGCGCCGCGAGGTAGACCACCGGGGGCAGCAGCAGAACGAGGGTCCATCCCACGACGGTCTTGGTGTCCGCACCGGACGCGACTCGACCGTTCATCCCGCGTCACAGTAGTACCGCCGGCCGGCGCGGCGCGGCGGGAAGGGGAGGCTACTTCGTCAGCGCGATGTACTTGATGTCGAGGTACTCGTCAATGCCTTCGAAGCCGCCTTCGCGGCCGAAGCCGGACTCCTTGACACCGCCGAACGGTGCGGCCGGATCGGAGATCACCCCGCGGTTGACACCCACCATGCCGGCCTCGATCGCCTCGGCCACCCGAAGCGCCCGGTCCAGCGACCGGGTCCAGATGTAGGCCGCCAGGCCGTACTCGGTGTCGTTGGCCGCCGCGATGCCCTGCTCCTCGGTGTCGAAGCCGACGATCGGGGCGACCGGACCGAACACCTCTTCTTTGAGGATGCGGGCGTTTGCCGGCACGTCGGTCAGCACGGTCGCTGGGTAGAAGTTTCCGGGCCCGCCGGGCGCCTGCCCGCCGATCGCCACGGTGGCGCCCTTGGCCACGGCGTCGTCGACGAGTTCCTGAACGGTGGTGAGCTGGTTGGGGTTGATCAGCGGTCCGAGCCTGGCCGACGGATCCAGGCCGTTGCCGATGGTGAGCTCACCCATCTTCTTGACGAATCTGTCGGTGAAGTCGTCCAGCAGCGGGGCGGCGACGTAAAACCGGTTCGCCGCGGTGCAGGCCTCGCCGCCGTTGCGCATCTTGGCCAGCATCGCCCCCTCGACCGCAGCGTCGACGTCGGCGTCGTCGAACA
>JAIOQK010000461.1 GCA_021413425.1 Mycobacterium sp. | reverse complement strand
CTCGACGGGGAGGACATCTACGGAGCAGGCATCGACCCGGTGAGTGTGCGCAAGACCATCGGAATGGTTTTCCAGCGCCCCAATCCGTTTCCGACGATGTCGATCCGGGACAACGTGGTCGCCGGCCCCAAACTGCAGGGCGTACGCAACAGTGCGGTGCTGAACGAGACCGCCGAGCGTTCCTTGCGCGCGGCGAACCTGTGGAACGAGGTCAAGGACCGCCTCGACAAGCCCGGCGGCGGCCTATCCGGCGGCCAGCAGCAACGGCTGTGCATCGCCCGCGCCATCGCCGTGCAACCCGACGTGTTGCTGATGGATGAGCCCTGCTCGGCGCTGGATCCGATCTCCACACTGGCGATCGAGGACCTGATCGCCGAACTCAAGCGGGAATTCACCATCGTGATCGTCACTCACAATATGCAGCAGGCTGCACGGGTGAGCGATCAGACCGCGTTCTTCAATCTGGAGGCCACCGGTAAGCCCGGACGGCTCATCGAGGTCGACGACACCGGGAAGATCTTCTCCAACCCCACCCAGAAGGCCACCGAGGATTACATATCGGGCCGCTTCGGCTGAGGCCGGCCGGAGCCGGCACCGAACTTCAGTAGGTGGCGACTTCCTCTTCCGCCGGGAGATGGCCGGTGACCTGGAAGATGACCCGCCGGGCGATCTCCACGGCGTGATCTGCGAAGCGCTCGTAGAACCGGCCGAGCAGGGTCACATCGACGGCTGCCGCGACCCCGTGTTTCCACTCTTTGTCCATCATCACGCTGAACAGGTGGCGGTGCAGATCGTCCATCGCGTCGTCGTCCTCGCGGATCTGGCGCGCCTTGTCCGGATCCCGTGACATCAGAACCTCGCGCGCACTGTCGCCGAGATCGACCGCAACCCTGCCCATTTCCGAGAAGTAGCCGTTGACCTCCTCGGGCAGCGCATGCTGGGGATGGCGGCGTCGGGCGATCTTTGCGACATGCAGTGCCAGCGCGCCCATGCGTTCCACATCGGCGACGATCTGAATGGAACTGACGATGGCGCGTAGGTCACCGGCCACCGGAGCCTGCAGTGCGAGCAGCACGAAGGCCGTCTCCTCGGCCCGTGCGCTGGCCTGGGAGATCTTCTCGTGGTCGCCGATCACCTGCTCGGCCAGAACCAGATCCGCCTGCAGCAGAGCCTGGGTTGCCCGCTCCATGGCGATGCCGGCCATCCGGCACATCTCCGCGAGTTGGTTGGTGAGCGCGTCAAGCTGCTCGTGGTAGGCGGTACGCATCAGCTAATCGTACGTCGTAAAAGGCCAGTTGGGCCCGCGGGGAAAGCTGAACGGGGGATGAACGTCAGCTACTCGCAGGTGACGTCCGCTCCGTTGGTCACCGTCAGGTCGGCGGGCAGCTTGGTCGGTGTTGTGCCGCCCAGGTGGGTGGCGTACATGCTCAGCGCCGTCCCACTGGCCGCCGGGTACTTCACCGTGGTGAAGTCGCTGCCGAGCACCACCTGAACCGTCTCGCCCAGTCCGTCGATCCGTTCGACGCGGGCACCGGGCAGACTCGCGGCCACCGTCGCGGCGGCCTGCTCGTTGCCCAGCGAGTAGTACACCGTGGTGGTGTAGGCCGAGCTGTCGTCCGGGTAGTAGGCGGACGAGCCCACCGTCAACCCATACAACTCGAACAGTGTCGCGGCGGTGTCGGCGACGCCGGCGCTGCCGGTGTCGCCGACAGTGTCAGCCGCGGACACCGCAACGGTGACATCGCGCGGGTCGGCGGCCACGGCCTTGACCTCTTCGGTGATGGTCTGCGTCACCGCGGAGGTCCCCCAGGAGGAGTCCGTGGCCGAGTCGGCCGAGGGGCTGGTGGACGTGGCGGTGCCGGCCGCGCTGTCCGGTGCGGCGCTGGTCGCGGTTTCGGCGTTGAGCGTCTCGTTGTTCTCGTTCTCACCCGGCAGTGGCTCGTCGTCGATGATCGCGTCGAACAGCGCGCGGATGTCCTCGGTGCGCGGCTCCTCGTTGCCCTCGGCGTCGGTGTACCCCGTTGTCGGCACCGTCACGAAGGTGATGCGCCCAGCGTTGATGCCCTGCAGGGATTGCCCGAGCTGGACGAGATCCCCGGTGCGGACGTTATCGACGAAGCTGTCGTCGATGAACATGTTCACCACGTCGTCGAGTTTGTTGTAGTCGAACAGCGTCTCGGTGGAGATGATCGAGCGCAACAGCGATGACAGGAACAGTTGCTGGCGCTTGATGCGGCCGTAGTCGCCATTGTCCTCGCTGGCGATGGACCGGGCGCGCACGTAGTTCAGCGCGGTGTGGCCGTCGAGTCGCTGGCGGCCTGAGGTGGCCAGCACCACGCCGAGCTCGGCGTCCTCCAGCGGGGTCGGACTGCACACCTCGACACCGCCGAGGGCGTCGACCATGGTGGAGAACCCGGCGAAGTCGACGGCCATGAACCGGTTGATCGCCAATCCGGAGATCTTCTGGATCACTTTCACCAGGCACTTGGGGCCGCCGAGCGCATAGGCGGAGTTCAGTTTGGTGGAGATGTAGCGCTCGTTGTCGCTCCACTCGGCGGTGTTCTCGTCGTACACGGGTCCATACTTGGCCGTCGCGGGATCCCACGCCTGGCACTTCATCGGCGCGATGGCGAGGTCGCGGGGAAACGACACCGCCACCACCCGTTCGCGATTGGCCGGAATGTTGACCAGCATGATGGTGTCGGCGCGGGCGCCTTCGACCATGCTGGTGTCCCCGGCGCCGAGCTCGGAGTTGGCGCCGATGCGGCTGTCCACCCCGACGATCAGGAAGTTCTCGTCGCCGTTCTGGGCGCCGGGATCCCGGATGTCGCTGGAGTTGGGGTCGAGCGCGACGATCGTGTTCAGCAGCTTGTTCTTGGCCGACTGCCACTGCCATGCGGCGCCGGTGGTCGCCAGTGCTGATATCGCGATGAGTGCGGCGGCGATCCGTGCCACCACCATGGCCGGCCGCCTCGTCTGGGTGGCGGGGGTGCGGCCGGGCGCTGATACGGGGGAGCGATCGGCGGCCAGCGGAGTGCGGGTGCGGGCGATGGCGGCCAGATCGGGAAGTTCGCCGCGGCGACCCGGCGCCGGGATCGGGGTGGTGGCCTCGGAGCCGTCGGGGAAGACCTCGGCGCTTCGCCGGGTCAGCGGACTGATCTCCCGGCTGCCGGTGAGCTTGGCGATCAGTTCAGCGACCGAGACACCCTCGGTGTGACTGCCGGAGCGATCGGGATCGGGGGCACGGTTGGGCCCAGGAGTGGCGTTGCGGCCATCACTCATGGTCCAGTCAGCCTCCGGGTCGGGAGATCACACAGGCGCATCGTCGCGCCGGGGAAAGGGTGCTCCTGTTCTGGGCACCGGCGTATCGGACCGCAGGTCCGCAACAGAATTGTCATCCTACCCAGGGAACCTGAGAGCGTTCTTGGTTTCAGCCGCCGGAGTTCATCACCTCGGCTCCGGCGGGCACGGTGGCATCGTCGGGGTCATCCAGCCAGCCCTCGGGCAGGCTCACCGACCCGGCCGACCCCAGGCGCCCGCGTGGCCCCTGCGCGGCCGGCGGGAAGGGTACGGCCGGGTCCAGCTGATCGAGCAGGCGGTCCAGTTCGGCGAGGGTGCTGACCAGGGCCAACTGCCGGCGAAGATCCGAACCGGCCGGGAAGCCGTGCAGGTACCAGGCGACGTGCTTGCGGATGTCCCGCATGCCCTTGTCCTCGCCGAAGTGACCTGCCAGCAGACGGGCGTGCCGGCGCACGATATCGGCGACCTCGCCCAGGGTGGGCGCGGCGGGCAGCGGCGCCCCGGTGAACGCCGCGGACAACTCGGCGAACAACCACGGCCTGCCCAGGCAGCCGCGGCCGATGACCACGCCGTCGCAGCCGGTGGCGGCCATCATGGCGCGCGCGTCATCGGCTTCGAAGATATCGCCGTTGCCGAGTACCGGGATCGTCGTGACCGCCTGCTTGAGCGCAGCTATCTGGTTCCAGTCGGCCGATCCGGAGTAGCGCTGGGCGGCAGTGCGGGCGTGCAGGGCCACCGCCGCCGCACCCTCTGCCTCGGCGATGCGCCCGGCATCGAGATGGGTGTGATGCGCGTCGTCGATACCGACCCGGAATTTCACAGTCACCGGAATCGACGTTCCCTCACACGCCCGCACTGCGGCGGCGACGATCTGACCGAACAGCCGCCGTTTGTAGGGCAGCGCCGCCCCGCCGCCGCGCCGGGTGACCTTGGGCACCGGGCAGCCGAAATTCATGTCGATGTGGTCGGCGAGGTCCTCCTCGACGATCATCCGCGCGGCCGCGTAGGTGGTCGCCGGGTCGACGGTGTAGAGCTGCAACGACCGCGGCGACTCGTCGGGCCCGAAGGTGGTCATGTGCATGGTGACCGGGTGGCGTTCCACCAGGGCGCGTGCGGTGACCATCTCGCAGACGTAGAGCCCGCTGACGGTGCCGGCCCGGCTAAGTTCGAGTTCGCGGCACAGCGTCCGGAACGCGACGTTGGTGACACCGGCCATGGGCGCCAACACAACCGGGCTGCGGAGGGTCAACGACCCGATCCGCAGCCCGGAGGTGACTGTCTGTGATGCGGCTATGTGTTCGCTCCCGCGAGTTGTGCCTTCGCGGCGCGCTTTTCGGCCAGCTTGGCGTCACGATCGAGCTTGCGTGCCTTGGCATCCTCGAACTTCACGCACGTGTCCTCGAGTTCCTCGATCAGCACAGCGAGTTCGTCGCGCATCCGGGCGCCCTCGCCGGTGAAGTCCTCGCGCTCGAAGATCCGCCACTTCTTCAGCACCGGCATCACCACGTCCTCGAGGTGGATGCGCGGGTCGTAGACGCCGCCGGTGGCGATGATGACGGCCTTGCGCCGGAACTCCGGCACCGTGTAGCCCGGCATCTTGAAGTTCTTCAGGATCCGGTACAGCGAGGCCATCGCCATATTGGGGGCGAGGTCGAGGCCCGCCGCGCTGACGTCGCGGTAGAAGATCATGTGCAAGTTCTCGTCATTGGAGATGCGCGCCAGCAGCTGCTCGGCGATCGGCTCGTTGCACGCCTTACCGGTGTTGCGGTGTGATACCCGGGTGGCCAGCTCCTGGAAGCTGACGTACATCACCGAGTCGAACAGCGTCTCGGCGAACAGGTCGCCCTGCAGGTTCTGGCCGGGGGAGAAGCCGCGTGTCATCTGCTCCACGCGCAGCTCCTCGAGCTCCACCGGATCGCAGTTGCGGGTGACCACCAGATAGTCGCGGATGGAGATGCCGTGCCGGTTCTCCTCGGCGGTCCACCGGTTCACCCAGTAGCCCCATGGCCCGTCCATCGAGAAGTTCATCGCGATTTCGCGGTGGTAGGCGGGCAGGTTGTCCTCGGTCAGCAGGTTCTGCACCAGGGCGGTGCGGGCGACCTCGGAGAGCTGGGCCTGCTCGGGGTGCCAGTCCTGCCCGCCCAGGGCGTAGTAGTTCTTGCCGTCCGACCACGGGATGTAGTCATGCGGACTCCAGTCCTTGGACATCGACAAGTGGCGGTTGATGAGCTTCTCCGCCACGGGCTCGAGTGCATGGAGCAGTTCGAGGTCGGTCATCTCCTTGGGCATTCACCCTCCAGGTATCTGTGCCGGGTAGTAGCACCAATATATCTGTGTCCGGCGGTGACATTCAAGTGCCGCTACCCGCCCCGGCATGTCGGTTGGCGCAAGCGCGGTGCTGGTAACAGCGGTATCGTGGTGGCCGATAGCCCAAGTGTCGTGTGAATGACAGTCGTAGAAGGTGGATGTGGTGAATAAGACCCTGACCCGCGGTGTGGTGGCCGGCGGCGCTGCGACGGCCCTGTTGGCGCTGTTTGGAGGCGGTACGGCCGCTGCGATCAACGAGTACGACGGTCAGACCTACGCCGACGCCGCCAACGCGATCAGTCAGTCGGGCGGCACCGCCAAGATCGCCAGCAAGGTCGGCAGCTTCCTGCCCACGAACAGTTGCATCGTCACCGGGTCGCGCAACGCCAGCTTCCTGGACTCCAGCGGCAACAACCCGGGCGGCCAAGTGCTGCTGGACCTCAACTGCAATTACATGTTCGCCCTGCCCGGCGTTCCGGGTAACTCGCACGCCAGCCAGGAGGGCAAGGCCGCGTACGAACAGGCCGTCGAGCAGGCGCAGCAGGCCCAGGAACAGGCTGCGGCCGAACAGGCTGCGGAAGAACAGGCTGCGGCCGAGAACCAGGGCTAGCGGGTGAGCGCCGGGGTGCCGACTACCCCCGGGTGCCCGGTGAGCGGTCCCGGCTACGACAGCGTGCCGGTCCCGCTCGGCCCGGAGTCGTTGACCTGGACGCTGTTCGGCGACTGGCGGGGACTGCTGCAGGGCCCGTGGGCCGGCTCGATGCAGAACATGCACCCGCAACTCGGCGCGGCGGTCAAGGACCATTCGATCTTCTTCACCGAGCGCATCCCGCGGCTGTTCCGTTCGCTGTATCCCATCGGCGGCGTGGTGTTCGACGGGGATCGGGCGCCGGCGACCGGCGCGGAGGTCCGCGACTACCACATCGGAATCAAAGGCGTCGACGAGCAGGGCCGTCGGTACAGCGCCCTGGATCCCGAGGTCTTCTACTGGGCGCACGCCACGTTCTTCATGGGCACCATCGTGACCGCGGACCGGTTCGGCGGCGGTCTGACCGAGTCGCAGAAGCGCCAACTCTTCGACGAGCACATCACCTGGTACCGCATGTATGGGATGAGCATGCGGCCCGTTCCGCGGACCTGGGATGAGTTCACCGCCTATTGGGATCGGATGTGCCGCGAGGTTCTGGAGGACACCTGGGCGGCCCGTCAGGTACTCGATCTGTCGACGATGCCCAAACCGCCTACCGCGCAATGGATTCCGGACCGGCTGTGGTCGCTGTATGTGAAGGCCCTCGGTCCGATCGTGGTGTGGGTGACCGTCGGGCTGTATGACCCGCCGGTGCGCGAATTGATGGGCTACACCTGGTCGGCGCGCGACGAAAGGCTGCACCGGATGTTCGGCCGGGCGGTGGGTCTGGCTTTCCGGTGTCTGCCGCGGCGGGCGCGGATGCATCCGCGGGCGCGGGCCGGCTGGGATCGCGCCGAGGGCAGAATCGCCGCGGATGCGCCGCTGCCCCAGACTCCGGCCCGCCATCTCCCACCGCCCGGCGAGTGGGAGAAGGGCATTCACTATCTGGGCTCGGCGGGCGCCGGTGATGACCGGCTTGACGGTGCCCCCACTAGGACTCGAACCTAGGACCTGCGGATTAAAAGTCCGTAGCTCTACCAACTGAGCTATAGGGGCCTGCGGTGGACAAGGATACTGCGACTGCCGCGGTGGCCTCGTTTGGGGAATGCGCTCGTCGTGCCCTAAGCTGACCATCGCTCCAATGAGTACGTGTTGTGAGTACCCCGGAGAGATTCGGCTCAGGCCCCCTTCGTCTAGCGGCCTAGGACGCCGCCCTTTCAAGGCGGTAGCGCGGGTTCGAATCCCGTAGGGGGTACGTACGGCATGGTTCACGGAGTGGTTGCAAGGCCCTGTGGCGCAGTTGGTTAGCGCGCCGCCCTGTCACGGCGGAGGTCGCGGGTTCGAGTCCCGTCAGGGTCGCCGATGACGGCGAGGCAAGTGCCGACAAGGCCAGGTAGCTCAGTTGGTACGAGCGTCCGCCTGAAAAGCGGAAGGTCGCCGGTTCGATCCCGGCCCTGGCCACCAACCGCGGAGACTCATCTGCGTTCGGTCTTCTGTTTGGCCTTCACCAGCGATCCGCCGATGATGAGCTTCTGGATCTCGCTGGTGCCCTCATACAGTCGCAACAGCCGCACATCGCGGTAGATCCGCTCGACCGGCACGCCCCGCATGTACCCGGTGCCGCCGTGCACCTGCACCGCGATGTCGGCGACCGTGCCGGCCATTTCGGTGCAGAACAGCTTGGCCACCGACGGCGCGATCCGGCGGTCCTCACCGGTGAGCCACATCCGGGCGGCGTCACGGACCAGCGCCCGGCCGGCCATGACGCCGGCCTGCTGTTCGGCCAGCATCGCCTGCACCAGTTGGAAGGTGCCGACCGCCGCGCCGCCCTGGGTGGCGGTCGTCGCGAACGCGACCGATTCGTCCAGTGCCCGCTGTGCGGATCCCACCGCCAGCGCGGCTATGTGGATGCGGCCCCGCGCCAGCGAGGTCAGCGCCGCGCGGTAGCCGATGTCTTCATTGCCGCCGATCAGCGCCTCGGGGCCGACGCGCACATCGGTGAAGTACACATCGGAGGTCCACGCGCCCTCCTGACCCATCTTCGCGTCCTTGACGCCGACCTCGACGCCGGGCGCACCGGCCGGCACCAGGAATACCGCGATCCCGGCGCCATCGGCGTC
>JAIOQK010000021.1 GCA_021413425.1 Mycobacterium sp. | reverse complement strand
CCAGCACCGCGCGCCGTGGAGCCATCAGGGCGGCACCTGGGGACTTCCCGGCGGGGCGCTCGACAGCCACGAGGACGCCCACGCCGCAGCGGTCCGCGAGGCGCACGAGGAGGCCGGGCTGGCCGCCGAACTGATCACGGTGCATGCGAGTGTGGTGACCGCGACCGTCTCCGGCCCCGACGGGCTGCTCTGGACCTACACCACGGTGGTGGCCGATGCGGCCGAACTGCTGGCCACGGTGCCCAACCGGGAGTCCTCGGAACTCCGCTGGGTGCCGGAGCACCGGGTCGGCGAGCTGCCGCTGCATCCGGCTTTCGAGGCCAGCTGGACGCAGCTGCGAACCACCGCCCCCGCACCGCCGCACCCCTGCGAGCGGGGCCAGCCGCACACCGTCGTGATCGACGAGGAGATCTTCACCTGGTGCACGCGCGCCGGCTGATCAGCTCGTCTGGTCCAGGGCGGCGCGCAACCGCCGCGCGGCCGCCCCGGGGTCGGCGGCCTCGGTGATGGCCCGGACCACCACGATGCGCCGGGCGCCCGCCGCCAGGACCTCCCCGAGGCGCTTCTCATCGATTCCGCCCACGGCGAACCACGGCTTGTCCGCGCCCATCGACGCCACCGCACGCACCAGGTCCAGACCCGGGGCCCGGCGCCCCGGCTTGGTCGGGGTGGGCCAGCACGGGCCGACGCAGAAGTAGTCGACGTCCTCCATCAGGGCGCGGGCCGCCTCGCCGGTCTCATGCGTCGAGCGCCCGATCAACGTCGCCTCGCCGACGATCTCGCGGGCGGTGTCCAGCGGCAGATCGTCCTGGCCCAGGTGCAGCACGTCGGCGCCGGCGGCGCGGGCGATGTCGGCGCGGTCGTTGACGGCCACCAGTGCGCCGTGCCTGCGGGCGGCGTCGGCCAGGATTTCCAGCGTGGCGAGCTCGCCGCCGGCCCCCAGCGGGCCGAACCTCTGCTCGCCCACCGATCCCTTGTCTCGCAGCTGGATGATGTCCACCCCGCCGGCGAGCGCGGCCTCGGCGAACTCGGCGAGGTCGCCACGCTCCCGGCGGGCGTCTGTGCACAGGTAGAGCGCGCTTGCCGCCAGCCGTTCGGAGAGCCGTCCCGCCGGCTGGGATCGCGGTCCGTGCACACCGCGACGGTAGCGGCTAGCGGTGAATACCGGCGCGGGGAGTCCCGGGAATGGCAGCCGTCGTCGCGGCGGGCTATCTTGCGTGTCATGCCTCAAGTACCGCACCGGCCACGCCAAATGGGTGAGCGGTCGGTGCTGCGGGCGCTGGCCCTGCTGGGCGTGGCGGGCCTGGTCCTGGGCGGTTGCAGCAGGCCGGTCGAGTCGGCCCAGCCGCGCTCCGGAGAGCGCCCCGTCTCCGATGGCGCGGCGGTCGGCTTCGCCGAGGATCTGCGCAAGCGGGTCACGACCGAGGGGATGCTGACCCACCTGAGCGCCATCCAGGACATCGCCGACGCCAATGGCGGCAACCGGGCGGTCGGCACCCCGGGCTATCAGGCCAGCGCCGACTACGTCGCGCAGGTGCTGCGCGACAGCGGCTTCGATGTGCAGACCCCCGAATTCGACGTCCGGGTCTTCAAGGCGGAGAAACCGGTGCTGACGGTCGGCGAAGCCCAAGTCGATGCCACCCCACTGCGCTACAGCGCCGGAACCTCCGGCGTCAGCGGCCCACTGGTCGCCGCGCCGGCCGACGACACCCCGGGCTGCACGCCGGCCGACTACGACGGTCTGGCGGTCAAGGGCGCTGTGGTCCTCGTCGACCGGGGCAGTTGCCGGTTCACCGAGAAGCTCGCCATCGCCGCTCAACTCGGCGCCGTGGCGATGATCGTCGCCAACAACGTCGACGAGGAGTTCATGCCCGGTTCCCTGATGGAGGACAACTCCGTCACCGTCCCGGCGGTCAGCGTCACCAAGTCCGCCGGGGCGCTGCTGCGCGCCAATCCCGGTCGCACCACGCTGCAACTCGACGCCAGCACCACCGCCGTCAAATCCCGCAACGTCCTGGCCCAGACGAAGACCGGGTCAACCCAGGATGTGGTGATGGTGGGGGCCCACCTCGACAGCGTCCCCGAAGGCCCCGGTCTCAACGACAACGCATCCGGCGTGGCAGCCCTGCTGGAGACCGCCCGTCAACTCGGCGCCGACCCGGCGACCCGCAACGCCGTCCGGTTCGCGTTCTGGGGTGCCGAAGAGGTCGGCCTGGTGGGCTCGCGCAAGTACATCGAGTCCCTCAACGCCGATCAGCTCAGGGACATCGCGCTCTACCTCAACTTCGACATGCTCGCCTCGCCCAACGCCGGGTACTTCACCTACGACGGCAATCAGTCGACCGCACTCGGCCGCGGAGACGGCGTACCCCGCATCCCGGAGGGGTCGGCGGGTATCGAGCGGACCCTGGTCGCCTACCTCGAGGCGGCCGGTAAGCCGGCCGAGGACACCTCGTTCGACGGCCGGTCGGACTACGACTCGTTCACCCTCGCCGGGATCCCGGCCGGTGGTCTGTTCGCCGGGGGCGAGGAGAAGAAGACCGCCGAGCAGGCGCAGCTGTGGGGCGGCACGGCGGATGCGCCCTTCGACCCCGACTACCACAAGGCCACCGACACCCTCGATCAGATCAATCGCGAGGCGCTCGGCATCCAGGGCGGCGGAGTCGCCTACGCGGCCGGCCTGTACGCCCAGAGTCTCGACGGACGCAACGGGATACCGGTTCGCGAGGACCGCACCCGCCACGTCATCACCGCGCAGTGACCCGCCGCACCGCGTAGATCCCGGCTCCGGCGGCGACGACCGCCACCCCGGCCAGCACGGAGGACAACGGCAGGAACACCGCGAGCAGCAGGCAGCCCGCCAACCCCACGGCCGGCACCGCGCGCCGCAGCGGTGACTCATCCAGCGTCCATGCCGATGCGTTGGCCACGCCGTAGTAGAGCAGCACCGCGAACGACGAGAAACCGATCGCCGCGCGGACGTCGGCCACCGCTGCGACTGCGGCGACCACCACACCGACCGCCACCTCGGCGTGGTGTGGCACCGCGAACCGGGGATGCACCGCCGCCAGCGGTGCCGGGAAGTGGCGGTCGCGGGCCATCGCCAGCGTCGTGCGGGATACGCCCAGGATGAGCGAGAGCAGCGAGCCCAGCGCGGCCACCGCGGCGGCGGCGGTCACCACCGGCACCAAAGCCGAAGCGCCGCAGGCCTTCACCGCGTCGGTCAATGGCGCCGAGGACGATGCCAGCCGCTCGGGACCCAGCACCGCCAGCAGGCTCACCGCAACCGCGGCGTAGACCGCCAGTGTGATCCCCAACGCCAGTGGAATCGCGCGGGGAATGGTGCGGGCCGGATCGGCAACCTCCTCACCGAGGGTGGCGATGCGCGCGTAGCCGGCGAAGGCGAAGAACAACAGTCCGGCCGCCTGCAGCACCCCGGCGGCACCTCCGCTGCCCCAGCCGGCACCGAGCTGATCCGGTTGCGCCGCGCCGGAGAACGCGGCCACCGCCACCACGGCGGCCAGGACCGCGCAGATGACGACCACGATCACCCGGGTCAGTGCCATCGACTTGTGAATACCGCGGTAGTTCAGGGCGGTCAGTGCGACCACCGCCGCCACCGCGACCGCATGCGCATGGCCGGGTAGCAGGTAGAGGCCGACTGTCAGCGCCATCGCCGCGCACGACGCTGTCTTGCCGACCACGAAACTCCAGCCCGCCAGGTAACCCCAGAACGGGCCGAGACGCTCGCGGCCGTAGACGTAGGTGCCCCCGGACTGCGGGTACTGCGCCGCCAGCCGTGCCGAGGACGTGGCGTTGCAGTAGGCCACCACCGCCGCGATGGCCAGGCCCACCAGCAGGCCCGCCCCGGCCGCGGCCGCCGCCGGGGCGAAGACCACGAACACCCCCGCGCCGAGCATCGCCCCGAGTCCGATGACGACGGCGTCGCCGGTGCCGAGCCGGCGTGACAGCGGGGCGCTCAACGAAAGCGCTCAGCGACGGGCGCGCACCGTGTTGAGGATCAGGTATCCGAGGTAGGCCACCGCGCCGGCCGCGGCGAACTTGCGTGTCGCGGGAACGGCGAGGCCCACGCCCACGGCGGTCTCGATCCCGCCGTTGATGTAGGTGTAGCGACGGGTGTTGGTGGGAAACGCCGAGGCGGTGATCGACTCGAACGCCTGCGGTTTGACGAAGTGCGCCACGCCCACCGCGGCCAGGGCCGCGCCGATACCCGAGATTCGTGCTGCCATGAGACCCTCTTTCGTTGAAGCTTTCTCAGTTGAAGCTGTAGTCGCTCAGCGGGAACTCCGAAGCCTGCCGGATGGCGGCCTTGGCCGTCATCGGACGCAGCAGCGTCGCCTCCCCGTGCGGGTTGAAGTAGTACGACCGCGCGGTGGCGCACTGCCCGTTGCTGAACACCGTGTCGCCGACCAGTTCGGTGACCTGATCGAGGAAGCGGGCGTTGGCCTCTTCGGTGACTTCGAAGGTGCCGGCACCGCGGCGCTTGGCCTCGGACAGTAGGCGGTCCATCATCCGCATCTGGTACTCCATCGTGTTGAAGAAGTTCAGTCCGATGAAGGCGTACGGGCTGGCCAGGCTCAGGTAATTCGGGAAGTACGGCACCGAGACACCCTGATAGGCCTGGAAGCGGTTCTCCCGCCACCACTTTCCGAGATTGCGGCCCTCGCGCCCGATGATCTCGATGGCGGGAATGTTGGCCTCCCACAAGTCGAACCCGGTGGCCAGTACCAGGGTGTCGATCTCGGTGCGGGTGCCGTCCGCGGCGACGATGGCATGCGGTTCGATGTGGTCGATACCGGTGTCCTGCAGCCGCACATTCGGCTTGGTGAAGGTGCGGTAGTAGCTGTTGGAGAATGTGGGCCGCTTGCAGCCGAAGTCATAGTCGGGGGTGAGCTTGCGGCGCAGTTCGTCATCACGGACGACCAGGAATCGGTACAGCTTGGAGATGTCGGCCGCACCGACGTTGAGCCGGCGGAACAGGCCCTGGCGGTGGTGCAGGATCACGTAGTTGAAGAATTCGTAGATCCCGTCGGTAACCGTTCGCACGGCGCGCTGGGCCAGCGGGATGCGGGCGAAGAGCCGTTTGACGCGCTCCGGATAACGGAAATCGAGTTTGGGCACCACGTAGATCGCCGTGCGCTGGTAGACGGTCAACTCGCGGGCCCTCTTCGCCAGCTCCGGGATGAGTTGCACCGCGGTGGCGCCGGTGCCGATGATCCCGATCCGCTTGCCCGCCGGATCGAAGCTGTCATCCCAGTCGGTGGTGTGAATGATGGTGCCGTCGAAGCTGTGGATGCCGGGGATGTCCGGGGTGTGCGGCTGGGACAGGAACCCGGTCGCGGTTATCAGGTACTGCGCACTCAGCGTCTGGCCGCCCGCCAGGGCCACCTGCCAGCGCTCGGTTTCGGAGTCCCAGCGCGCGCTCTCCACTTTCGCGTTGAACCGGATGTGGCGGCGGATGTCGTACTTGTCAGCGACGTCGTCGGCGTACTGCTTGATCTCCGAGCCGGTGGAGAACAGCCGCGACCAGTTCGGGTTCGGTTCGAAGAAGTACGAGTAGGTGGTGGTGGGAACGTCACACGCCAGTCCGGGGTAGTGGTTGACGTACCAGGTACCGCCCAGATCGTCCTGGCGGTCGAGGATGACGAAGTTCTCGAACCCCTGGCGTTTGAGCGCAATGGCCGCGCCGATTCCGCCGAAACCGGCTCCGACGATGACGACGTCGTATGGCTGCTCGGGCATGATTCGACCGTACCGGAATCAGCCGAGGCCGCCGCGGCGCAGCGCGGCATCGACAGCGGTTGCCACAACATCCGGG
>JAIOQK010000372.1 GCA_021413425.1 Mycobacterium sp. | reverse complement strand
CGGAGACGACCTGTGCCGCGCTCTCGTACTGCCGGCTCAGGAAATCCATTGCGGCCGAACCGGTCCCGCCCCGCCAGGCCGCGCTCAGCGCGCCAATGGCGCCGCGTTGGAGGTCCAAGGCCCCCTCCGCGCCCGTGGTGGCCGCAGCCAGCGCCGCGCTGTCAGCATCCAATGCCGCCAACCGCAGGCCGTCCTCCGCGCGAAACAGCTCGTCCACCCGTTCGGGGGTCAGCGGGACCGTCACAACACCTCGGCAGGCCGCCACGTAGGTCTCGGTGTGGGCCAGTGCCCTTTCCCCCTCGGCAAGCCGGTGCGTCACGGTCATCGCAGCATCGTCTCGCCGTGCGCCTCGGCGGCGGCGTGCTGCTGAGCTGCGGCCCGTAGCGCACTGGCGAGTTCCCGCGCGGCATGGGCCCAGCGATTCAGGTCCGCCGCGAGGGCGTCCAGGGCCGCACGTACCGCCCACCCGGAGCCGGCGTGCGCACGGCCGGCAGCCGAGCCGTCGAACTGCAGAGCACCCAATGGCCGAACCGCGCCGATCACCGCGTCAGCGGCGGTGTCGAGTCGCTGCGCCGCGGCCCACAGTGCGGCAGGGTCGATGGCAGTAGTGGGCATATCCGGTAGGACGCACCGGCGGCCGCGCCGGTTCCATCACCGGGTCAGTCCTGCGCGCTCACCGACTTGGCGACGCGGTGGGCGACCTGACGGGCGGTGTCCTCGTCGGAGGCCTCCACCATCACCCGCACGATCTGTTCGGTACCCGAGGGCCGCAGCAGGATCCGACCGGTCTCACCCAGTTGGGCCTCGGCTTCGCGCACCGCGTCCAGCACGGCGGGGGTCATTGCCGCGGTGGCCTTGTCGGCGACTTCCACGTTGATGAGCACCTGGGGCATCGTCTGCATCGGCTCGGCGAGTTCGGCCAGCGGCAACCCGGTCCGTGCGATCCGGGACATCAGCAGCAGGCCGGTCACGATGCCGTCGCCGGTGGTGCCGAAGGCGGGCATCACGATGTGGCCGGACTGTTCGCCGCCGAGGGAGAACTCCCCTGCCCGCAACTCCTCGAGGACGTAGCGGTCGCCGACGCCGGTGGTGCGCACCGCGATTCCGGCGTCGCGCATGGCCAGGTGCAACCCCAGATTGCTCATCACCGTGGTGACCAGGGTGTCGAAGGCCAACTGACCGGCGTCGCGCATGGCCAGCGCGAGAATCATCATGATGGCGTCTCCGTCGACCACGCGGCCGGTGGCGTCGACCGCCAGACACCGGTCCGCGTCACCGTCGTGCGCCAGTCCGAGGTCGGCGCCGTGGGCGGCGACGGCAGCCTGCAGCGGGCCCAGGTGAGTGGAGCCGCACCCGTCGTTGATGTTGAGCCCGTCGGGTTCTGCATTGATGGCGATGACGCGGGCGCCGGCCGCGGCGTAGGCCCGCGGCGCAGCGACCGAGGCGGCGCCGTTGGCGCAGTCGACGACGACGGTGAGCCCGTCGAGGACAGCGGCGGCCGCGCCGGCGATGTGCGCGAGATAGCGGTCGAGGGCGTCGTCGGCGCGTAGCACGCGCCCGATATCGGCACCGGTGGGCCGCAGCCCGGGGCCCTGGGCCAAAAGTTCGGAGATGCGGTCCTCGGTGTCGTCATCGAGTTTGTGGCCACCGGGACCGAAGATCTTGATGCCGTTATCGGGCATCGGGTTGTGCGAGGCGGAGATCATCACCCCGAAGTGGGCGTCGTAGGCGGCGGTGAGATAGGCCACCGCCGGAGTGGGCAGCACACCGACGCGAAGGACGTCGACGCCCTCGCTGGTGATGCCCGCGACGACTGCGGCCTCCAGCATCTCGCCGCTGGCGCGCGGGTCACGCCCGATGACGGCGACGCGGCGACCGGTGGGGCCGCCGAGCCGGCGCGCCGCCGCGGAGCCCAGTGCCAAGCCCAGTTCGGCGGTCAGTTCCTGATTGGCGACACCGCGGACACCGTCGGTCCCGAACAGTCGGCCCATGGAAATGAGGGTAACGGCCCGCGGACCCAACAACGCACTCGCCGGGTGCCCCAGCGAAACGGGACACCCGGCGAGTGTGCGGCAAGACCGCTGCTCAGCGCTTGCTGTACTGGGGCGCCTTGCGGGCCTTCTTGAGGCCGTACTTCTTGCGCTCGATGGCGCGCGGGTCACGGGTGAGGAAGCCGGCCTTCTTCAGCGCCGGACGGTCCTCGGGCTGCACCAGGATCAGCGCCCGGGCGATGGCCAGACGCAGCGCGCCGGCCTGCCCGGAGGGGCCGCCGCCGTCGAGGTGGGCGTGGATGTCGAAGCTGTCCACCCGGTCGACGGTGACCAGCGGCGCCTTGATGAGCTGCTGATGCACCTTGTTGGGGAAGTACGCCTCCAGGCTGCGGCCGTCGAGGTTGAACTGCCCCGTACCGGGCATCAGGCGCACCCGCACCACTGCCTCCTTGCGGCGGCCGACGGTCTGGATGGGCCGGTCGAGGATCACCGGCGGACGAGGAGTCGCCTCGACGACGGGCTCGGCGGCGTCGTCGGGGGCCTCGGTGGCCACTTCAGTCGCCTCGGGCGCCTCCGCGACCTCTGCCGCCTCTGCCACTTCTGCCTCGACTACCTCGACTACCTCGACTTCAGGCGTGTCGGTGGGCACGTCGGGGGTCTGCGTGGACTCGGTATCTTCGCTCACTGCTCCACCTGCTTGATCTCGAACGGAATCGGCTGCTGCGCGGTGTGCGGATGATCCGGGCCCGCGTAGACCTTCAGCTTCTTCTGGATCTGACGGCTGAGTTTGTTGTGCGGCAGCATTCCGACGATCGCCTTCTCGACGACACGGTCGGCGTGCTTGGCCATCTCCTCGCCGATGGTTCGGGACCGCAGGCCACCGGGATAGCCCGAGTGGCGGTAGGCCAACTTGCCGGTCAGTTTGGTGGTCGCGATAGCGACCTTGTCGGCGTTGATGACGATGACGAAATCGCCGCCGTCGACGTTGGGCGTGAATGTCGGCTTGTGCTTGCCGCGCAGCAGGGTGGCTGCAGCGACGGCGAGGCGGCCGAGCACCACGTCGGTGGCGTCGATGACGTACCACGAACGCGTGGTGTCACCGGCCTTCGGCGTGTATGTGGGCACAGCGTGTGACCTTCCTTTTCTCGGGTGATTCCCGGGCGAGCCGGGTGCCGGTCGGGCGCTGGCGGTCGGGCGACTTCCCGGCGACCAACACTGACCCGAGAAACCCGGCTTACGGCCGCGGAGAGGATCCGCGGCGTACCGCACGCCAACGGCGCACTCTACCTGCGTAAACACCGGCCGGTCAAAACGACCGCCCGGGAAGAGCCTCGGTGACGGTGGCTCTCCTCCACCGTGACCAGGCCCTGGACCGGGCGGTCTGATCAGTTCGACGCATCCGGTGCCCGCGCGGTTCCACCGATGTCGCGGGCAGAGGCGATCGCCGCTGCACAGACGCTGCCCAGCGACTGCTCCCGGCCGGGGGCGCTCTGGCAGCCGATACCGATCCGCATCGCCCCGTCGAGCACGACCGCCCAACTGACCACCCGGCCGGGGCGGACCTCCCGGTAGGTCAGCGCGGGGCGTCCGGCGACCTCGGCGGCGGCGTCGAAGTCGCCGAACACCGCGGGTTCGGCGGCGGCCAACGGCGCCAGTACCGCGGCGGCGGCGGCGAGCGTGCCCTCGGGGGTGTAGGCGGAGGTGATGTGCAGAGCGGATCGGTCATCGGTGGGCGAGGTGACCTCGACCCGCCGCGACCCCGGCCCGTCCGTCACCCGCCGCACCGCCCAGCCCTGCGGGATCTCGACCGCGACGCGTCCCTCCACGACACGCACCGAATCGGGTCTGCGGTCATCCGGCCACATCGCCACAACCATGACGGCCACTGCAGCCGTGGCGGCGGCCGCCGCAGCGGCGATCCACGGCCGCCGCGGTCGGCCGAGTGCGGAGGACACATCGCGCGGCGGCTGGTGAACATCGACTGAATGGGCTGCTATACCGTTCTGCGCCAATGCTTTCCGAAGATCCTCGGCGGTGTGCGCCGCACCCGGCACCGCATCCGGAGCGTCGAGGAGGACGGTCGTTCCATTCGAACGCTGGGCGACCAGCGACGCGATCCCGGCATGATCGCGCCGGCCGAACAGCCGCACCGGTCCCCGACGGCAGACCGCGACGCGGTCGGTGGCGATCTCCACCACCACCGGATCCCCACCGCGGAGCCTGCGCAGCAGTTCCGATCGGGACACCGCCGTCACCGCCGCGGCCGTCACCGCGGCGGCGGCGCGCACCCGCGCCACCCGGCGCCGCGGCCACCAGGTCGGGTGCACCACCGTCACCGCCGCACACGCCGGGCCCAGTGCCTCGGCGAGCACGCTCACCAGCAGATCGTCGACATCGACCACGCGGTCACCGAGCAGAGCCACCGGGTCGTCGAGACAGTCCAGCGCGGCGGCCACCATCGCACTCGGACGGGCGCCCGGTGCCGGGCCGATGACCCCGATGGTCACCGGGCCCACCCCGAGAAGAGTCGACGGCATTCCTCACGCTAGGCCTCGACGCTGTCCCGCGATTGCCGCCATCCACAGGGTCAGGTCTCGCGGCGCCGCTCGCGGTAGGCCGCCACATGCTGGCGGTTGCCGCAGTTCCCGGTGTCACAGAACATCCGGGATCTGTTGCGCGAGAGGTCAATCAGGACAGCATCGCAATCGGGGGCCGCGCAGGTCTTGAGCCGCCGCAACTCCCCGGCGCGGATCAGATCGGCCAGTGCCATCGCCATCTCGGCACCCATCCGCTTAGCCAACGGGTCCTCGGGCGACGCGAGGTGCAGGTGCCATTGCGGCATCTCCGGATGACGGGTCAGCCACGGTGCCGCGTGGGTATCGGCCAGCAGGGCGTTGACCGCGGCAACTGCGTCCTCCTCGGCCCCGGCCCCCCGGCCGGCGGCCGTCCAGATCGCGCCCAACCGGTCACGCAGGGCATGCACCGCCGCCAACTCGGCGTTGTCCCGGTCACGCCGGCCGGTCCACCCCTGGATATCGAGGAAAGCGTCCAGTGCCGCCTGGTCGGCGAGCGGCCGCCCGTGGGCCCGATCGCTGTTGACCAGAGCACACGCGTCCCGCAGTGTGAGCTGCGTGTCATGACTGAAATGCATTTGACTCATGACCCCTTCGGCCCGTAATGTCATGGCCGTCGCTGAGTTTACTCGTGACATGATCTGACCGGATACGACTGCAGGGGGAGCGATGACGCCGCGCGCCGATCACTTCCGCCTCGGGATGCTGTTCGCCGCCGCCTCCGCGATCACCTTCGGCACGTCCGGACCCCTGGCGAAGTCGCTGATGGAAGCGGGCTGGTCGCCGACGGCGGCGGTGCTGGCCCGGCTTGCCGGCGGCGCGCTCGTGCTGGCCGTCGCGGCCACGCTGATCCGGCCGGGGTGGTTGCGGCAGGCCCGCGAGCATGCGCGCACCATCGTCCTCTACGGCATCTTCCCGGTCGCCGGAGCGCAGTTGTGTTACTACAACGCGGTCTCGCGGCTGTCGGTCGGCGTCGCCCTGCTGCTGGAGTACACCGCCCCGATTCTGGTGGTCGGTTGGCTGTGGGCCACGACCCGGAAACGGCCCAGCGCGCTGACACTGGCCGGCGTGGCGCTCGCCGTCGCCGGGGTGACGCTGGTGCTGGATGCGTTCGCCCCCGGGGCGCGGATCGACCCGGTCGGCGTGGCCTGGGCGCTCGGCGCGGCAGTGTGCGCGGCGTCCTATTTCATGATGTCCGACGAGGTGACCGCCGACGGCTCCGGTCTGCACGCGATCACCCTGGCCGCCGGCGGCCTGATCGTCGCCACGGTCGCGATGGCGGCTTTGGGTCTCTCGGGTGTGATGCCGGTGGTTTTCAGCAGCGCCGACACGGTGCTCGCGGGCCTTACCGTGCCGTGGCTGGTGCCGGTGGTGCTGCTGGGCGTGGTGGCGACCGCCGCGGCCTACACGCTGGGCATCAGCGGCGTCGCCCGGTTGCGGCCCAGTTTCGCCTCGCTGGTCGGACTGACCGAGGTGCTGTTCGCCGTGCTGGCCGCCTGGCTTCTCATCGGTGAGCGGATCAGCGCGGTGCAGGCCGTCGGCGGCGTGGTCGTCCTGCTCGGCCTGACGTTGGCGCGACTCGGCCACCGCAGCGCCGAGGTCACGGCGGCGGCGTGGCCGGACGCCGGCCCTGGCGCCGGCGAGACGACCGACGCGGGACCCGGCGAGGTGGCCCTGTCCGGCACGCCGCATGACAATCGCTGATTCACATACGCCACACCGGTAACATCGCGGTGTGTTTCGCCTGCCGATGACCGCCGCCGTCATCGCGATCGCGGCCGCCCTCGGACTCGCGGGTGCCCCGCACGCAGCAGCGGTGGCCTGCAATGACGTCGAGGTGGTTTTCGCCCGGGGCACCAACGAACCGGTGGGCGTCGGACGGGTCGGCGATGCGTTCATCACCGAACTGCGCAACCGGGTGCCGAACCGGAGCATCGGGGTCTACGCGGTGAACTATCCGGCCAGCTA
>JAIOQK010000371.1 GCA_021413425.1 Mycobacterium sp. | reverse complement strand
GCCGGGCAACACGCCTGGGTGGTCAAGGACGACGGTCTGGCGGCCGGCAAGGGAGTGGTGGTCACCGCCGACCGGGACGCCGCCCGTGCGCATGCGGCCTCGCTGCTCGACGACGGCCACCCGGTGCTGCTGGAGTCCTTCCTCGACGGACCGGAGGTATCGCTGTTCTGCCTGGTGGACGGCGCCTCGGTGGTGCCCCTGCTACCGGCCCAGGACTTCAAACGGGTGGGCGACAACGACGCCGGACCCAACACCGGCGGCATGGGCGCCTACGCGCCGCTGCCGTGGCTGCCGCAGTCGGTGACCGCAGCGATCGTGCGCGATGTGGTGGCGCCGGTGGCCGCCGAGATGGTGGCGCGGGGCTGCCCCTTCTCAGGACTCCTGTACGCCGGTCTGGCGATCACCGGCGCCGGTCCCGCCGTGGTCGAATTCAATTGCCGCTTCGGGGATCCCGAAACCCAAGCGGTGCTTGCGCTGTTGGAGTCCCCGCTCGGCACGCTGCTGTATGCGACGGCGACCGGCACCCTGACCGACGTCGGTCCGTTGCGGTGGCGGGACGGCTACGCGGTCACTGTGGTGCTCGCGGCGCAGAACTACCCCGGTCGGCCACGGGTCGGTGACGTCATTACCGGCGCCGACGTTCCAGGTGTCCTGCATGCCGGCACCGCCCGGCGCGACGGGGCGGTGGTGTCCTCCGGGGGCCGGGTGCTCTCGGTCGTCGGCACCGGCGCCGATCTCGCCGCGGCCCGGGCGGACGCCTACCGGATCATCGCCGGAATCGGTTTGGCCGGAAGCCATTTCCGCACCGACATCGGCCTGGCCGCCGCCGAGGGCCGGATCACGCTGGAGCCTTAGGCCCTCAGCTGCGGGGCCAGCCACGCCAACTCGGCGGGCAGTTGCTCGCTCCAGAACCCGGCGTCATGTCCGCCGGGTGAGAATCCCCCGGCCGGCGGTGTCGGCAACTGTGCGATGAACTCCTCTGTGGCGGCAGCGAAGGGATCGCTGTAGCCGCAGTCGATGCGGATCGGGATCGACGCCAGCGCGGGCAGGCCGAACACAGTGTTGGCGGCAAAGTCCTCTGCGCCGTCGAACGCACCGGGAGCGCTCGCCCCCGCCGAGAGCCACAGTGCCGGACTCACCGCGCAGATCGCCGCGGTGCGCGCCGGGCCGAGGCGGGCACCGAGCAGCAGTGCGCCGTAGCCGCCCATCGACCAGCCCAGAAACCCCACCCGGGAGGTGTCCAGCCCCTGCTGGTCGAGCATCGGGATCATCTCGTTGAGCACCATGGATCCGGCGTCCTCTCCGGATGCCCTTCTGTGCCAATAACTTCCGCCGCCGTCGACGGCGACAACCGCGAACGGGGGCAGTCCCGCCGCTACCGCGCGGGCCAGTCCCTGCTCGACTCCACCGGCCATCACGGCGCCGGCGTCGCTGCCTTTGCCGTGCAGCGCGATGACCGGCCGCAGTGGCCCGGCCTGATTCGGTGGGCGGGCGATCGCGAAGTTCGTCGGGACGCCGCCGCGTGCCGCGGAGACGAACGATCCGGTGACCATGGTGGGGGCGGGTGTGGCGGCTGCGTGCGGTGGTGTCCATGTGGCCAGTGCGGCGGCACCGGCGCCCACGCGGAGAAAATCTCGCCGCGAGAGGGTCGCCATGGAAGTCATCCTTCCCAAAGGTCACTTCTTCAGGCAAACCGTGATGCGGTCCCCAACCTGACTGGCAGCATGTCGGTCGTGACCGCGGCCGTGACTCCGAAGGGGGAACGGCGGCGCCATGCGCTCGTCAGCGCGGCCGCGCAGTTGCTCAGCGAGGGCGGCTTCGAGGCCGTTCGGCATCGGTCGGTTGCCCGGCGGGCCGGATTGCCACTGGCGTCGACGACCTACTACTTCTCCTCACTGGACGAACTGCTCGCCAAGGCGGTCGAGTACATCGGCGTCGGGGAAGCGGCGGCTCTGCATTCCCGGGTGCAGGCTCTGCCACGGCGCCGCCGGTCCACCGGCGCGACCGCCAATCTGCTGCTGGATCTGCTGGCCGGCGAATCGACCAGTGAGCAACTCATCTCCCGGTACGAGCGCTATATCGCCTGCGCGCGGCACCCGGCGCTGCGCGGTCTGGAACGCCGCCTGCTGCAACAACGGGTGGACGCCGTCGTCGAGGCGGTGGGCCGCTCCGGCCGTCTGGCCCGGGTGGACATGATCACCGCGCTGGTGTGCGCGGTCGACGGTGCGGTGGTGTCCGCGCTGGTCGCTGACGGGACCGCGCCTCGCGAGTCGGCCCGTGCCACCCTGGTGGATGTGATTGACGTTCTGGCCCCCATCGACACCAGGGTGTGAGCATGGAACTGCCCGCCGTCACCCGCCCGGTGACCGACATCATCGACGCGGCGATGGACCGCGCTCTGGTGCTGGGTTACACCAAGATCGGACCGGGGGTGCGGCGGTACTGGTGGCCGGCCGACCCCGCGCCGAACGCACTGGTGGGCAAGCGAGTGCTCGTCACCGGCGCCACCGCGGGCATCGGGCTGGAGATGGCCCGGCAGTTCGCCCGCCTCGGCGCGACGGTGCACCTGCTCGGCCGCAACCCCGAGAAGGTCCGGGTGTGCTGCGAGCAGATCCGCGAGGAGGTTCCCGGCGCCGACGTGGTCGCGGAGGTGTGCGACGTCTCCGATCTCGATGCGGTGGACGCCTGGGCGACGGACTTCGCCAACCGGGTTCCTGCGCTCAACGGACTGGTGCACAACGCCGGCCTGATGCCTAAGGAGCGTCACCTCACGCCGCAGGGCCACGAGGTGCAACTGGCCACCCATATTCTGGGACCGCACCTGATGACCGAGCGGCTGCTGGGGTTGTTGCGCGCCGCCCGCGGAGCATCGGTGGTGTGGGTGTCCTCCGGAGGCATGTACAGCACGCCGCTGGTGATTGACGACCTGGAAAGCCGGGACAACTACAACGGTGTCCGCGCCTATGCGCGCACCAAGCGGATGCAGGTCGTGCTCGCCGACTCCTGGGCGCGGCGGCTGGCCGGCACCGATATCCGGGTGGAGAGCATGCACCCGGGCTGGGTCGACACACCCGGCGTCGCCGAGTACCTGCCGCGGTTCCGGGTGATCACCAGGCCCCTGCTGCGGGGCCTCGCCGAGGGCGCGGATACCGCGGTGTGGCTGGTGGCCACCCGCCCGGAGTCCACGCCGGGCCACTTCTGGCATGACCGCGCCCAGCGTCCCACCACTTTCGGCTGGCAGCGTCACGAGAACCCGACAACGGTTCGGCGGTTCCTCACCGAGGTGAGTGCCATGACATCCACCGCCGATGACTGGACCGGGCTGCGGGCCTAACTGAGGGGCTTGAGCGCCGGCGTGACGATGCAACCGGTTGACGTCTCGCCGTAGACGGTGACATCGCCGGGTCGCGTCGCCGCGTAGCGGGCGATGTAGGCGCACAGCACCGCGTCGATCGGATCCTCAGCGCGCCGCAACTCCGATTTTCGGGTGGCGGCGCGGACCGCCGACCCCAGAGCGTCCCACTGTGGGCATGCGGTGATGTCCAGTGACGGCGTCGCGGCGGTGAGCCCCTCGACAAAACCGATGAGCCGCAACAGCTCCGATCGGATTTGTGTCACGTCACGGCCCTGTTTCTGCTTGTACTTCAACGTTTTCGGCAGGCCGAACAGCACGATGCTGGCGGCATGCGGGTACACCTCCATCGCGCGGCGCGCCGAGGTGGAGCGGGGGTCTAGATCGAGATCCATCGCCGAGCACAGCCGCGCCCCGCGGCCGCCGTCGGCGAACCAGGCCAGCCCGGTGTTGGCCGGGTGCGCTCCGGCGTCGAAGCGGCGGAAGTCTCGGTTGAGTGCGGCCTCGCAGGGCCGGTTGCCGGACGGGTTGGTCACCACCAGGGGCGCGTCGATCGCGACCACGCAGTCCCTGCCGACATATGGCGCCAACTGCGCCAGCACATCGTCATCGGAGGAGGCCACGTCAACGTGTCGCAGCACGCCTTCGTCGTCCACCGCGGCCACTCCGGTCGGGCTGCGTTCGCCCCAGGCCAGGTCGACTCCGACGAAGTACATGCCCCAAACCGTAAGCTTTAACCTCGTGACCATTCCTGATGTCCTGGCCAACCGGTACGCCAGCGCCGATATGGTCGCCATCTGGTCGCCGGAGGCCAAGATCGTCGCCGAGCGCCGGCTGTGGCTGGCGGTGCTGCGGGCGCAGCGGGAATTGGGCGTCGACGTGCCAGAGGCGGCGATCGGCGACTACCAGCGGGCGCTCGAACGGGTCGACCTGGAATCCATCGCGGCTCGCGAGCGGGTGCTGCGCCACGACGTCAAGGCCCGCATCGAGGAGTTCAACGCGCTGGCCGGTCATGAGCACATCCACAAGGGCATGACGAGCCGCGACCTCACCGAGAACGTCGAGCAGTTACAGATCCGTCGATCGCTGCAACTGGTGCACGCCCACGGCGTCGCCGTCGCCGCCCGGCTGGCCGAACGCGCCGTCACCTTCCGGGATCTGGTGATGGCCGGCCGCAGCCACAATGTCGCCGCGCAGGCCACCACCCTCGGCAAGCGGTTCGCCTCGGCGGCGCAGGAGACGCTGATCGCGCTGCGCCGCATCTCCGAACTGCTCGACCGCTACCCGCTGCGCGGCATCAAGGGCCCGATGGGCACCGGTCAGGACATGCTGGACCTCTTCGACGGCGACACCGCCCGTCTCGCCGAACTCGAGCGCCGCGTCGCCGAGCATCTCGGCTTCACCGCGGTGCTGATGAGCGTCGGCCAGGTCTACCCGCGCTCTCTGGACCACGACGTGGTCTCGGCGCTGGTGCAACTCGGCGCCGGGCCGTCCTCGCTTGCCCACACCATCCGGCTGATGGCCGGTCATGAACTGGCCACCGAAGGTTTCGCGGCCGGCCAGGTCGGATCCTCGGCCATGCCGCACAAGATGAACACCCGCAGCTGCGAACGGGTCAACGGCCTGCAGGTGGTGCTGCGCGGTTACGGCTCGATGACCGCCGAACTCGCCGGGGCGCAGTGGAATGAGGGTGACGTGTTCTGCTCGGTGGTGCGCCGCGTCGCGCTGCCCGACGCCTTCTTCGCCATCGACGGCATGATCGAGACGTTCCTGACCGTGCTGGAGGAGTTCGGCGCCTACCCGGCGGTCATCCAGCGCGAACTGGACCGCTACCTCCCGTTCCTGGCCACCACCAAGGTGCTCATCGCCGCTGTGCGTGCGGGCATGGGCCGGGAGGCCGCGCACGAGGTCATCAAGGAGCACGCCGTCGCCGTGGCGCTGGCGATGCGTGAACGCGGCACCGAACCCGATCTGGTGGATCGGTTGGCCGCCGACCCGCGGCTACCACTGGACCGCGCCGCCCTCGATGCCGCACTGGCCGACCGGTCGTCGTTCACCGGGGCGGCCGGCAGTCAGATCGACCGGGTGGTCGCCGAGGTGACCGAGTTGGTGAATGCCGACCCGAAGGCGGCGGCGTACACCCCCGGCGCCATCTTGTAGGTCTCATGAGCCCGGTTGGGATGAGCCTGAGCGAGATCGACTTCACCGACCTCGACAACTTCGCACACGGCTTCCCGCACCATCTTTTCGCCGTGCACCGCAGCGAGGCCCCGGTGTTCTGGCACGAACCCACCGAGAACACCCCCGACGCTGAAGGGTTCTGGTCGGTGGCCACCCACGCCGAGACACTCGCCGTGCTGCGGGATGCGGACACCTACTCATCGGTGACCGGCGGCAGCCGGGCCTTCGGCGGCACGTTGCTGCAGGACCTGTCCATCGCCGGGCAGGTACTCAACATGATGGACGACCCCCGGCACGCCCACATCCGTCGTCTGGTGAGCTCCGGCCTCACCCCGCGGATGATCCATCGGGTCTCCGACGATCTGCGGGCGCGCGCTGTCGCACTGCTCGACCGCATCGAGGAGGGCGCGGAGTTCGACTTCGTGGCCGATGTCGCCGCCGAGTTGCCGATGCAGATGATCTGCATCCTGCTCGGAGTGCCGGAGTCCGAACGGCATTGGCTCTTCGAAGCCATTGAGCCGAGCTTCGACTTCGGCAGCGCCCGCAAGGGTGAGATCACCCGGCTGTCGGTCGAGGCGGCCGGCTCGAGGATGTACCGCTACGGCACCGAGCTGATTGCCGCCAAACGCGCGCATCCCGGCGACGACATGCTGTCGGCTGTCGCCGGCGCGGTGCAGGACCCGCTGTCTGATGTCGAGCTGTACCTGTTCTTCAGCCTGTTGTTCAGCGCCGGTGCGGAGACCACCCGCAACGCCGTCGCCGGCGGTCTGCTCGCACTGGCAGAGAACCCCGAGCAGTATCGGCGGCTGCGCGACGACCGCGCACTGATGGCCACAGCGGTGGAGGAGATGGTGCGCTGGACTTCACCCTCGCCGTCCAAGCGACGCACCGCCACCCGCGATGCCACCCTGGGCGGCCGGCACATCCGGGCCGGGGACAAGGTGCTGGTCTGGGAGGGCTCGGCCAACCGTGACCCGCTGGCGTTCGAGTGCGCCGACGAGTTCGACATCGCCCGCACTCCCAACCCGCATCTGGGGTTCGGCCAGGGCGTGCACTATTGCCTCGGCGCGAATCTCGCCCGTCTGGAACTGCGGGTGCTCTACTCCGAACTGCTCATCCGGTTCCGGTCCATCGAGGTGACCCGCCCGGTGGAGTGGACACGCAGCAACCGGCACACCGGAATCCGGCACCTGCACGTCGCTCTCGCGGCCGGTTAGCGCGCCGACATCACCCGGGCGACGCCGGCCGAGCGCAACTCCAGCGCGGCCAAGCCGCGCACCGCGTCGGGGTCCTCGCGCCGCCACGCGCCCACCGGGTCGGTGCTGACCTCGGTCAGCTTGCGCAGTGGGCGATTGGCCAGCGCGCGCAGTGCCAGCAGTTGCTCGCCGGCCGGCGTCTGCGCCAGCGAGATCACCGTCCACTTACGGCGGAAGAACCGGATCCGCAGGAACAGCCATGGCATGCCGACGGCGAGGATCGGCGGGGCGGCCACCGCGATAGCGAGCACGACCGCCAGCCAGGTCGCCGTGCTGTTGAGGCTCTGGCCGGCCCCCGCCAGATCCAGCGCCGCCGCACTGGCCGCTCGCAGCGGCGTGGCCACCGCGTCACCCACCAGTGGCAGCCGGTCGGCATTGTCACCGGCGGAGTTGAGGTTCTCCGAAATGCCCGTCGCCCCGCTCTGCACCTGGGTGCCGACGCTGGCGAAGGTGGCGATCGCATGGTGCACGGCCAGGCCGACGAACACCCACCCGGTGATCCACGCCGCGACCAGCAGGTCGCTCGCCAGTTGTGCGGTCAGCCGCGCCGGGGTGGTGGCATAGGGCAGGAAACGCGATGTCATGGCCTTGATCCCAACACAGTCACCGCCTCAGCGGCCGATAGTCTGACCCGGTGCGCCCCGCCCTGACCGATTACCGCCACCTGGCCAGCGGCAAGGTCCGTGAGCTCTACCGCGTCGACGACGACCATCTGCTGTTCGTGGCGACCGACCGGATCTCGGCCTACGACCACATCCTCAAGACCCCCATCCCGGATAAGGGCCGCATCCTCACCGCGATGAGCGTCTTCTTCTTCGATCTGCTCGACACCCCCAATCATCTGGCCGGTCCCCCCGATGACCCGCGCATACCCGCCGATGTGCTCGGCCGCGCGCTGGTGGTCCGGGCGCTGGACATGGTGCCGGTGGAATGCGTCGCCCGCGGCTACCTCACCGGATCCGGACTGCTCGACTACCAGGCCACCGGCGCGGTGTGCGGCATCCACCTACCGTCCGGGCTGACCGAAGCCAGTAGGTTCGACCACCCGCTGTTCACCCCGGCGACCAAAGCCGAGCTCGGCGCGCACGACGAGAACATCTCCTTCGACCGCGTCGTCGACCTGGTGGGCAGGCAGCGCGCGGAGCAGTTGCGAGAGCTCACCCTGTCGACCTATAGCCAGGCCGCCGACCACGCGCTGGGCAAGGGCGTGATCCTCGCCGACACCAAATTCGAGTTCGGCGTCGACTGTCACGGGAAACTGGTGCTCGCCGACGAGGTGCTGACCCCGGACTCGTCGCGGTACTGGCCGGCCGACACCTACCGCGAGGGTGCGGTGCAGCCCAGCTTCGACAAGCAGTTCGTCCGCAACTGGCTCACCGGCCCGGACTCCGGATGGGACCGCCACGGCGACGCCGACCCGCCGCCGCTGCCGACCGAGATCGTCACAGCCACCCGCGAACGCTACATCGAAGCCTACGAACGTATTTCGGGGCTGGAGTTCGCCGACTGGATTGGACCCCGCACCGCGTGAAAGCACCCCAGTCGGCTGTCACCGGCCCAGCGGCCCCGACACCGAAACGCACCGAGACTAAACGAGTTCACCACGACGACGTCTTCATCGATCCTTACGAATGGATGCGCGACAAGTCCGACCCCGAGCTCATCGCCCACCTCGAGGCGGAGAACGCCCACGTCGAAGCTGAGACCGCCCACCAGGAACCGTTGCGACAGAGAATCTTCGACGAGATCAAGGCACGCACCAAAGAGACCGACCTGTCGGTGCCCACCCGCCGCGGCGACTGGTGGTACTACGGCCGAAGCTTCGAAGGCAAGCAGTACAGCGTGCACTGCCGCTGTCCGATCGCCGGTGCCGATGACTGGTCGCCGCCGGTGCTCGACGAGCACACCGATATCCCCGGCGAACAGATCCTGCTCGACGAGAATACCGAGGCCGACGGCCACGACTACTTCGCGGTCGGCGCCGCGACGGTCAGTCCGGACGCCAACACCCTGGCGTACTCGGTCGACGTCGTCGGCGACGAGCGATACACCCTGCGGTTCAAGGACTTACGCACCGGTGAGTACCTCCCCGACGAGATCACTGGAATCTCCGCCGGGGTGACCTGGTCCGCCGATAACGGCTGTGTGTATTTCACCACCGTCGACGACGCCTGGCGGCCCGACACCGTGTGGCGCCACCGCCTCGGTCAGACCGGTCCCGATGAGCAGGTCTTCCACGAGCCCGACCACCGGTTCTGGGTGGCGGTCGGGCGCACCCGCAGCAACGCCTACATCGTCATCGCGGCCGGGTCGTCGATCACCTCCGAGGTCCGGGTCGCCGACGCCTCGAATCCCGAAGCCGAGTTCACCGTCGTGCTGCCGCGCCGCGAGGGCATCGAGTACTCGATCGAGCACGCCCGCATCGACGGAGACGACCGATTCCTGATCCTGCACAACGACGACGCGGTGAACTTCACCCTCGTCGAGGCCCCGGTCAACGATCCCACCGCGCAGCGCACGCTGATTCCGCACCGCGACGACGTCCG
>JAIOQK010000009.1 GCA_021413425.1 Mycobacterium sp. | reverse complement strand
GAGGTCGAGTTTGGCCTCATTGGGGAACGGCGCCGCGACCGTCTGGCCGGCCGCGGGAGCCTGCGGCAGCAGCACGAGTGCCTGCTCGACGCCCTTGTTGTAGCGCTTGAGCATCTCGGCGATGATCTCGAGATTGGCCAGCGTCTGGGGCAGAGCGTCGGTGACGTCGACGAACAAGGTGTTCAGTTGCTCGGCCGCCGGAGCGCCCTGTTGCAGCAGGCTGCTCAGTGCGGCGTCCTGCGCCTTGGCCTGTCCGGTCAGCGAATTGAGGTTCGCCGCCCATGCGTAGATGGCATCGGCAGAGACCACCTGGCTCTCGAAGAGGGGCGGCGAATTGTCCACGAGGTCGTTGAAGTCGCCGATGTTGC
Source organism: Mycobacterium sp. (assembly GCA_021413425.1). Classification (GTDB taxonomy): domain Bacteria; phylum Actinomycetota; class Actinomycetes; order Mycobacteriales; family Mycobacteriaceae; genus Mycobacterium. The sequence continues at coordinate 2,065 of JAIOQK010000009.1, read as the reverse complement.
TCTGCAACCCGGTCACGAACGACTGCGTGTTGTCGACCAGGCTCTGCAGAGTCGGGCCGAGGCCACCAACGGCCAAGGCGGTCTCGTCGAGGACGCTGGGGATCTTGTCCGACGGGATCGCGGCGATCGCCCTGTAGGCGTTGTCGAGAGCCGGACCGACGGGCATCGGGATGGTGCTCTTGGTGATCGTCTGCCCGGGCTGGAAATACTGGTCCGGTGCACCGGTGGACACCAGGTCGAGGTACTGCTCGCCGACCGCGGTCACCGAGTGGACGTTCGCGCTCGCGTCGACAGGGATCTTGAACTTGTCACTGATGCTCAGCGACGCGCGCGCACCCGTCTCGGTGGGCTCGATGTTGGTGACCCTGCCGATGGTCACGCCGCGGTAGGTGACGTTGGAGGTCTTGTACAGGCCGCCGGCCGCGGGCAGATCCACCTTGAGCGGGTACTGGCCGATGCCGGCGACGCTCGGCAGGCGTAGGTAGTACAGACCGAGCACCAGCACGGCCAGCACCGTCAAGACGATGAAGATGATCAACTGGGTCTTGATGAAACGAGTCAGCATCGGATCAGTTCCTCACTCACTCGCCGCGCTCGACGAACGGTCCGCCGCCATCGGTCATATTCGGGTGCGGGGTGTACCGGACGTCCGGGATCATCGTCTGCGGATCGCGTCCCCATGACTGCTCGAGTGCACGCAGCATGCCCTGAACACCGGTACCGGTCAGCAGGCCGTTGTCAATCGAGCTCAGGGTCAGGTCGACGTTGAGCGACAGGTTCAGGTAGTCGCCGCGGATGACCTTCGGGATGTTGTCCAGCGGGTACGGGTTGGTGATGATCAGGCGCATCGCGTCGAGGAAGTACGGTGAGCTGCGACCGATCTGCTTGAGCGGCCGCTGCAGCTGGGTGAGGTTGGTCTGCAGGTCGGCCTGGGCAGCCGACAGCGAATCGCCGGTGATCTTTCCGAACCGGCCGAGGGCGATCACCGCGTCGCTGACCCGGTCACGGGCGCCGGCGAGGTATTCCACCAGCGGCGGAAGATCCACCAGGAGCTGGTCGATAGTGTCGTTGCGGGTCGCCACGTAGCTGAACAGCTTGCTGGACGACTCGATCGCCCGGGCGATGTCGTCGCGCTGCTTGTTGAGTTCGGCGGTGAACACGTCGAGCTTGTTGAGGAACTCCCGGATCTGCTCGGCGTTGCCGGTCAGCAGGTTGTTGACCTCGGTCTGAATCACCTCAAGGTTCGGGATGCCGCCGCCGCGCAGGACGGTGGCCACACTGGCCAGGGTGCGCTCCACCGTCGGGAACGACGACGAGCGGGAGACCGGGATGGTGGCACCGTCTTTGAGCCGCTCCGGCGACGGGTTCGGCGGCGCGGCCAGTTCGACGTGCTGGGTGCCCAGGATCGAGCTCTGTCCGATCTTGGCCGTGGCATTGGCGGGCAGGTCGATGCCAGGGTCCACCTTCAGGGTGAGGGTGGGAACCCAGTCCTTGAGTTCGATCTTCTTGACCGTGCCGACGAACACGTCGGCGACGCGGACGCGGCTGTTGGTGTTGAGGGCGAGTGTGTCCGGGATCTGGACGTAGAACGTCTGCGAACCCTTCTCGCTGCCCGGCCCGATGGGCAGCGGCAGGTTCGCCACGCCCTTCCAGCCGCACGAGGTCAGCACCATGGCGGTCACACCGAGGGTGAAGCCACGCCGGCCGAGACGTCGCACCGAAGTCATCCTCGCGCTCACTATCCGGTCCCCATTTCAGCTGGCAGAGCAGGTCCTGCGGGCATCGGTGCCGGTGCCGGCCCGGGCGCAGCCGGTCCGACCAGCTGGGAGACCGGAAGCGGGCCGGGAACCACGTCGGGTGCCGGGGCGGGCGGAGGCGGAGCCCCCGGGTACCACGGCGGCGGCAGCGGGTTGAGCTGGTCGTAGGAGTTCGACGGAGCACCGCCGCGCGGGCCACCCGCCGGGTAGTTGACCGGGTCCGGCCCGCCCATGAGTGCGGCGAGCGAATCGGGGGTCAGCATGGCCGCGGTGAACGGGTTGACGTCCACGCCCTGCATGCCCGGCGC
>JAIOQK010000370.1 GCA_021413425.1 Mycobacterium sp. | reverse complement strand
CCGGCCCGGCACATACCAGCGGCCGCGGCGCTCGAATCCGCTGAGGATGGCCAGCAGCATGGTGGACGGAGCAGGCTTGCTCTTGCCGCGCCGGTACTCCATGGCTTCGGGAAGATCGTCGGTTAGACGTTCGAGTTCGTCGTAGGTGGTGGCGGCGTAGGCCCTGGAGAGCCGATCCTCGAATTGCTCGAGCGTCAGACGTCCGTGCGATGCTGCCTCGGAGAGTAGTTGGGCTGCCTGGATCCGATCGTCGTCGGATGCCCGCTCGGGCGACGGCGACGGCGACGTCGCGGGCGGCGACACAGAACGCGGCGAGAAATTCGGCGTCGACTGATTTGGCATAGTTCGTCGAGCGTACGACTCATGCTCTCGCTGGTGATACCCCGTTCACCGAACCGTCACATGCTCCCCTAGCCGCTGATCCACCTCGGCGGCCGCTTCTCCAGGAAGGCGAGCATGCCTTCGCGGGCCTCCTCGGAGACGAACAATCCGGCCGACTCCTCGACGAGGCGCGCCGCGTCGCGGTCGAATCCGGCCAGCACCCCGGCGGTGGTCAGCGCCTTTGACGCCGCCAGTCCCTGCGGTGAGGCTTTGGCAAGTTCGGCGGTGACCTCGTCAACGGCGGCCGCGAGGTCGTCGGTGGCCGCGGTGAGGAGCCCGATCTCAGCAGCCCGCTGTGCGTTGAAGGTCTCCGCGGTCAGGTAGTAGCGGGCGGCCGCGCGCGGGGCCAGTTTCGGCAGCAGTGTCAGCGAGATGACGGCCGGCGCTACGCCGATGCGGGCCTCGGTCAGCGCGAAGGTGGATCGCGGTCCGGCGATGGCGATATCGCACGCACCGACCAGGCCCATCCCGCCGGCGCGCACGTGGCCGTCCACGGCGGCGATCACCGGCTTGGGACATTCCACGATGGCGCGCAACAGCGCGGCCAATTCGTGGGCGCGCGCCGCAGCCGCGTCCTGGGCATCGCCGGCGGTGGCCTGCGACAGATCGGCGCCGGCGCAGAACGTGCCGCCGGTGTGGCCGAGCACCACCGTGCGCACCGCGGTGTCCTCGGCTGCGCGGCGCAGGCCATCGTGCAGTTGCTGTACCAGCGGCGCCGATAGCGCATTGCGGTTGTGCGGGGAGTCCAGGGTGAGCCGGGCGATCGCTCCCGCGGCCTCGTAGCCGATCAGCACGTCACCCATCAGTAGGACCGCGGCAGGCCCAGCGAGGTCTGGGCGATGAAGTTGAGCACCATCTCCCGGCTGACCGGGGCGATGCGCGACAGCCGGGAGGCCACCAGCATCGCGGCGATGCCGTACTCCTGGGACAGGCCGTTGCCGCCGTGCGACTGCACCGCCTGGTCGACGGCCCGCGTCGAGGCCTCCCCGGCGGCGTACTTGGCCATGTTCGCCGCCTCCGCGGCGGCGGCGTCGTCGCCCGCGTCGTAGAGGGTGGCGGCCTTCTGCATCATCAGCTTCGCAAGTTCCAGTTCGATGTGGTTCTGCGCCAACGGATGTGCGATGCCCTGGTGCGCACCGATCGGCGTCTTCCACACCTGGCGGGTCTTGACGTAGTCACACGCTTTCTCCAGAGCGAAGCGGCCCATTCCCACCGCGCTGGCCGCACCCATGATCCGCTCGGGGTTGAGGCCGGCGAAAAGCTGGGCCAGCGCGGCGTCCTCGTCGCCGACCAGCGCGTCGGCCGGCAGCCGGACATCGTCGAGGAAGACCTGGAACTGGCTCTCCGGGGAGACGAGTTCCATCGGGATCTTGGTGAAGGTGAATCCCGGGGTATCGGTGGGGACGATGAATAGCGCGGGCCGCAGGTTTCCGGTCTTTCGCCCCTCGGTGCGGCCGACCACCAGCACGGCCTGGGACTGGTCGACGCCGGAGATCCACACCTTCTGACCCGACAGCACCCAGTCGCTGCCGTCACGCCGGGCGGTGGTGGTGATGCGGTGCGAGTTGGATCCGGCATCCGGCTCGGTGATGGCGAACGCCATCGTGATCGAACCGTCGGCGATCCCGGGCACCCACTGTTGCTTCTGCTCCTCGGTGCCGTACCGGGCAATGATGGTGCCGTTGATGGCAGGGGAGACCACCGTCATCAGTAGCGGGCATCCCGCGGCCGACAGTTCCTCCATCACCATCGACAGCTCGTACATCCCGGCGCCTCCCCCGCCGAGTTCTTCGGGCAGGTTCACCCCGATGAAGCCGAGTCGTCCTGCCTCGCGCCACAATTCGTCGGTGTGCTGACCGCAGCGGGCCTTCTCGAGGAAGTAATCCTGACCGTAGTTGGCAGCCAGAGCGGCGACGGAACTGCGCAGCGCCTGGCGCTCCGGGCTCTCGATGAAGCTGGTGTCGGTGCTGTGTTCGGCTGTGATGGTCATGTCATTCTCCTTCGTCGGCGCTTTCTACGCGGGCAAGTACGGTTCCCACTTCGACCTGCTGGCCGACGGTCACGTCGAGTTGGGTCAGCACGCCGTCGGTGGGTGCGGTGATGGTGTGCTCCATTTTCATCGCCTCCAGCCACACCAGAGGCTGGCCGGAGGACACCGTGTCGCCCAATGCCGCACCGAGCCGGATCACCGAGCCGGGCATCGGGGCCAGCAGCGATCCCCGCTGCACCGCCGCGTCCGGATCCGGGAACGCCGACAGCGCGGTGAACGCCACACTGCCCAGTGGGGAGTCGACGCACACCTGGTCACGGTAGTGCGCTACGGCGAATGCGGTCGCGACGCCGTGCTCGGCGAGCACGACCTCGGCTGGCGTTGCCGACACCAGCGTGACGCCGGTGTCATCGGGAAGCCTCAGCCCGGTGCGGGTGAATCGGTAGGCGACGTGGTGATCGGTGCCGCCGGAATCGCGGAACGTCTTGTGCTGGTCGCCGGAGACGACGTTGCGCCAGCCGCTGGGCAGCCCGCCGAGTACGTGGGCGCCGGCGCGGTTGGCTGCGGCGCAGGCCAGTGCGGCGGCGATCGCCGACAGGCGTACCCCGCGGGCGTCGGCCAGCGGGGCGGCGAGCGTGTCCAGGCCGTGGGTATCGAAGAACGCGGTGTCGGTGGCGCCGCCGACGAAGGCCGGGTGGCGCAGGACGTTGACCAACAGGTCGCGGTTGGTGCGCACGCCGTGCAGCGACGTGCGGGCCAGCGCGTCGGCGAGTACCGCGGCGGCCCGGGCGCGCGTGGGCGCATAGGAGATGACCTTGGCCAGCATCGGGTCGTAGTGGATGGACACCACCGAGCCGTCGACGATGCCGGAGTCCAGCCGGATTCCAGTGTGGCTCAGTGACCCGAATTGCGTTGTTGCGCCGGGAACCTCGAAGTGATGAACAGATCCGGCCTGGGGCGCCCAGCCGCGGGCCGGATCTTCGGCGTATAGGCGGGCCTCGATGGAATGCCCGGCTGACCGCGGGGCTTCGGCGGGCAGTTTCTCCCCGTCGGCGACGGTCAGTTGCAGTTCGACGAGATCCAGGCCGGTGGTCAACTCCGTCACCGGGTGCTCGACCTGCAATCGGGTGTTCATCTCCAGGAAGAAGAACTCACCGTCGTCGTCGGCGAGGAACTCCACCGTGCCCGCTCCGGTGTAGCCGATCGCCTGGGCTGCCAGGCGGGCGGCGATGAACAGCCGCTCACGCATGCCCGGGGTCCGCTCGACCAGCGGGGAGGGCGCCTCCTCGATGATCTTCTGATGGCGGCGCTGGATGGAGCATTCGCGTTCGCCCACCGCCCAGACCGTGCCGTACCGGTCGGCCATCACCTGGACCTCGATGTGGTGGCCGCGCGGCAGATAGCGTTCGCAGAACACCGCTGAGTCACCGAACGCTGACTGCGCCTCTCGCTGAGCGGCCGCCACCTGCGCGGGCAGGTCGGCGAGGGTGTCGACCACCCGCATACCGCGGCCGCCGCCGCCGGCGGAGGCCTTCACCAGCACCGGCAACTGTTCGGATGCCACAGTGCCGGGGTCCAGGTCGTCGAGCACCGGGACCCCGGCCGCTGCCATCATCTTCTTGGCTTCGATCTTGGAGCCCATTGCGGTGACCGCCTCCGGTGGCGGCCCGATCCAGGTCAGCCCAGCCTCGATCACCGCGCGCGCGAAAACCGCGTTCTCCGAGAGGAATCCGTAGCCGGGGTGGATGGCGTCCGCGCCGCAGGAGCGTGCGGCGCCAATGATCTCCGCACCGTCGAGATAGCTGTCGATGCGCACCCGCGCGTCGGCCTCACGGACGTGTGGGGAGGCGGCGTCGTGATCGGTATGGACGGCGACGGTGCTGATGCCGAGCCGACGGCAGGTCGCGAAGACCCGGCGGGCGATCTCGCCGCGGTTGGCGACCAGGACTCGAGTGATGGGCATGTCTACCCTCTGCTCTTCGCGTACGCGCTCATCGCTGCCCTCTGCTCTTCGCGCTAGCGCTCATCGCTGCCCTCACATCCGGAAGACGCCGAATTTCGACGTCCCCTCGACTCGGCCGTTGGCGATGGCGGACAGACATATTCCCAAGACCGTACGTGTGTCGCGCGGGTCGATCACCCCGTCGTCGTAGAGCCGGCCGGAGAGGAACATCGGTAGCGACTCCGCCTCGATCTGAGCCTCTACCGCTGCGCGCAGGGCGGCGTCGGCGTCCTCGTCCACGGTCTGCCCGCGGGCTTCGGTCGCGGCTCGGTTGACGATGGACAGCACCCCGGCCAGTTGCGCGCCGCCCATCACCGCCGACTTCGCACTCGGCCAGGCGAACAGGAACCGGGGATCGTAGGCACGCCCGCACATCCCGTAGTGCCCGGCGCCGTAGGAGGCGCCGATCAGCAGCGTGATGTGCGGCACCGTCGAATTGGACACGGCATTGATCATCATTGCGCCGTGCTTGATCATCCCGCCTTCCTCGTAGGCCCTGCCGACCATGTAGCCGGTGGTGTTGTGCAGGAACAGCAGCGGGGTGTTGGACTGGTTCGCCAGTTGGATGAACTGGGTGGCCTTCTGCGACTCCTCGCTGAACAGCACGCCGCGGGCGTTGGCCAGGATGCCAATCGGATAGCCGTGCACATCGGCCCATCCGGTCACCAGCGAGCCGCCGTAGAGCGGTTTGAACTCGTCGAAGTCCGAGCCGTCGACGATGCGGGCGATCACGTCGCGTGGATCGAACGGGATGCGCAGATCCGCCGGCACGATGCCGAGCAACTCGTCGGGGTCGGATGCCGGTTCGATCACCGCGCGCGGCGCCGGTCCGTGTTTGACCCAGTTCAGCCGGGAGACGATTCGCCGGCCGATCCGGATGGCATCGTGTTCGTCTGCGGCGAAGTAGTCGGCCAGGCCCGAGGTGCGGGCGTGCATCTCGGCGCCGCCGAGTGATTCGTCGTCGGACTCCTCGCCGGTGGCCATCTTCACCAGTGGCGGGCCGGCCAGGAACACCTTGGAACGTTCCTTGATCATCACCACGTAATCGCTCATGCCGGGGATGTAGGCGCCGCCGGCGGTGGAGTTACCGAACACCAGCGCGATGGTCGGGATGCCGGCCGCCGACAGTCGGGTGAGATCCCGGAACATCCGGCCGCCCGGGATGAAGATCTCCTTCTGGGTGGGCAGGTCCGCACCGCCGGACTCCACCAGGGAGATCATCGGCAGCCGGTTCTCGAGTGCGATCTGGTTGGCACGGAGCACTTTTTTGAGCGTCCACGGGTTCGATGTCCCGCCCTTGACCGTCGGGTCGTGGGCGACCAGCATGCATTCGACTCCCTCGACCACGCCGATGCCGGTCACCATGCTGGCGCCGACTGTGAAGTCGGTGCCGTAGGCAGCCAGCGGGCACAGTTCCAGAAACGGCGAGTCCTCGTCGACCAGCAATTCGATTCGCTCGCGGGGCGTCAACTTACCGCGGGCATGATGGCGCTCAACATATTTCGGGCCGCCGCCGGCCAGCGCCTTGGCCAGTTCGGCGTCGAGTTCGGCGAGTTTGTCCTCCATCGCTTCGGCCGCCTCGCGAAAGGCCGTCGAGTGCGGGTCGACGGCGCTGCGCAGTATCGTCATCCGCGATCCGCTCTGCTTCTCGCTGTCGTGCTCACGCTGGATAGCCGAGCGTCTTGGCAGCCAGGCTGGTCATGATCTCGTGTGGTCGAGATACTCAGTTCAGAAACACTCACGGCAGGATCTCCTCCGGTATGTCGATGTGGCGGCTGCGCAGCCATTCCCCTAAACCTTTGGCCTGCGGGTCGAATCGGGCCTGATAGGCCACACCCTTGCCGAGGATGCCGTCGATCACGAAATTCACCGCGCGGATACCGGGCAGCAGGTGACGGGTGATCGGCAGATCCTTGGCCTCAGGCAGCAACTCGCGCACCAAATCGACGGTCAGGGTGTTGGCCAGCCAGCGCCACTGCGACTCGGTGCGCACCCACACCCCGATGTTGGCGCCGCCGCCTTTGTCCCCGCTGCGTGCACCGGCGATGGTGCCCAGCGGCAGCCGCCGGGTCGGGCCGGCGGGCAGCGGCTCGGGCAGCGCGGGGGAGTCGGCGTCAGCCAGTGGCAGGGTCGCAGTGGCCGGGGGGATCGGCACCCGGGTGCCGTCGGCGTGTACCGCCACATGCTCAACCTCGGCG
>JAIOQK010000369.1 GCA_021413425.1 Mycobacterium sp. | reverse complement strand
GCTGAAAAGCCGCTGGACCGACGCCTGGGATGCCGAGGGTGCGCCTGAGCCGCTGCCGATGCCGTTGCAGAACGTCCTTGTCGCGCAGGCACATCAGCGGATGGCGCAGTCCCACGACCCCACCGTGGTGGCCATGCCGGTCGGTCAGATCGTCGGCCGGATGAACGAGATCCGACCCGCCGCCGAGATCATCGCGGAGTTAGTGTCCGGTTTCGAGGCGGCCACCCGGCGCCTCGACGGTTTCCGCGACACCTGAGCCGGTGCGTCTAGTGTCGGTGCGGTGAACGGAGCCCAGGCACTCATCACCACGCTGGTCGGCAACGGCGTGCGGGTGTGTTTCGCCAATCCGGGAACCTCGGAGATGCACTTCGTCGCCGCACTTGATGCGGTGCCCGACATGCGCGGCGTGCTGACCCTGTTCGAAGGAGTCGCCACCGGCGCGGCCGACGGATACGCGCGGATGTCGGGCGATCCGGCGGCGGTGCTGCTGCATCTGGGCCCCGGCCTGGGCAACGGTCTGGCGAACCTGCACAACGCCCGACGCGCCCGGGTTCCGATGCTGGTGGTCGTCGGCGACCACGCCACCTATCACAAGCACTACGACGCCCCGCTGGAATCGGACATCGACTCGGTGGCCGCGACCGTCTCCGGATGGGTGCACCGGTCGATGGACCCCGCACAGGTCGCGGCCGACACCGTCGACGCCATCGGGTTCGCACGCACCGAGCAGCGGATAGCCACCGTCATCCTGCCCGCCGACGTGTCGTGGTCCGAAGGTGCCGAACTCTGCCAACGGACCGCACAGCAACAGGTTCCGGATCCTGCCGACACCCGACAGGTCGAGTCGGCGCTGAGATCCGGTGCGCCGACAGTGATCCTGATCGGCGGCGACGCCACCCGCGCCGACGGTCTGGACGCCGCCGCGCGCCTGGCCGAGCAGTTCGGCGCGCGGGTGTTCTGCGAGACCTTCCCCGCCCGGCTGGAGCGAGGCGCGGGCGTCCCGGCCGTTGAGCGGATCGCCTACTTCGGCGAAGCGGCCGCCGCTCAACTCGACGGCGTCCGCCACCTCATCCTGGCCGGGGCGGCCTCGCCGGTGACGTTCTTCGGCTATCCCGGTAAGCCGAGCGACCTGGTGCCTGAGGGCTCAGAGGTACACACCCTGGCCGGACCGGTCGGCGCCGCAACCGCCTTGGGGGCGCTGGCCGACAGGCTGGCGCAGGGGACCCGGGCGACCACTGCGGCACCGTCGCGGCCGGCGTTGCCGTCCGGGCCGCTGACGGTGCAGACCGCGGCCGATGTCATCGGCGCACTGCTGCCGGACCGGGCGATCGTCGTCGACGAATCCAACACTTCCGGGTTCCTGCTGCCGCAGGCCACCGCCGGGGCGCCACGGCACGACTGGCTGACGCTGACCGGTGGCGCCATCGGGTACGGCCTGCCGGTGGCCATCGGCGCCGCGATCGCCGAACCGGACCGCCCGGTGCTGTGCCTGGAGTCCGACGGTTCGGCGATGTACACCATTTCCGCGCTATGGACCCACGCCCGCGAACGCCTAAACATCACCACCGTCGTCTTTGCCAACCGGGCGTACGACATCCTGCGCATCGAACTGCAACGGGTGGGCGCAGGGGAGCAGGGGCAACAGCCCGGACCCAAAGCCGAGTCGCTGCTCGACCTGACTAGTCCCACAATGGATTTCGTGCAGATCTCACAAGGCATGGGCGTGCCGGCCCGGCGGGTGGATACCGCCGAGGAACTCACCGGCGCCCTGCGGTGGGCGCACGACGAGCCCGGCCCCCACCTGATCGAGGCTGTCATGCCGTCGATCGCGGGCTAGCGCGCGATCTCGAAGATCGGGTCCCCACACTCAAGCGCTTCGGCGGCGAGCACGCGCTTGAGCACCTTGAAAGTCTCGGTCCTCGGTAATGAGGCGGCCACCCGCACGAACGACGGCCACTGCTTGGGGCCCAGATCGGACTGTGCGGCAAGGAACGCCCGGAACTCATTGGCGTCGAACGCGGTGCCCTCCGGTAGCACCAGCGCGGCCATCACCTGATCACCGACATCGGGATCCGGGATCGGATACACCACAGCCTCGGTCACCCCCGGATAGCGCATCAGCACCCGTTCGATCGGGGCGGTGCCCAGGTTCTCGCCGTCCACCCGCATCCAGTCACCGAGCCGGCCGGCGAAGTAGGCGAACCCGGTCTCATCGCGGTAGGCGAGATCACCGCTGTGATACGCCCCGCCCGCCATGCGCTCGGCTTCGGCGGCGGGGTCCTTGTAGTACCCGCGGAACTGCCCCGGACCTTTGGTGTTGACAAGTTCCCCGACCACGCCCGGTGGGCAGGGACGGCCGGTGTCCACATCGAGGATCTCCAACTCCTCGGGCAGCGGGCCCAGGGAACCTTCGGGGGTGTCGGGGGTGCGGCCGATCGCGATTCCGCCCTCGGTGGAGCCGAAGCCGTCGATCACCGTCACCGCGAACCGCTGCGCGAAACGGCCGATGTCGCGTGGCGCACCCTCGTTGCCGTACATGATCCGCAGCGGGTTGTCCGCGTCGTCCGGCCGCGGCGG
>JAIOQK010000368.1 GCA_021413425.1 Mycobacterium sp. | reverse complement strand
TGTCGATACCCGACTTCGCCGAGCAGGTCGACCAGCCCGGCACGGTGTACGCCGAGACCTTCACTCCCGGAGAGCGGCGCGATGCCGCCGATAAGAGCTCACTGGCCGCGCGCCACCTCGCCGCCCGGTGGGCCGCCAAGGAGGCGGTGATCAAAGCGTGGTCCGGCTCGCGGTTCGCCCAGCGGCCGATGCTGCCCGAGGGCATCCACCGCGATATCGAGGTCATCACCGACATGTGGGGCCGGCCCAAGGTGCGCTTGACCGGGGCCATCGCCGAGCACCTCGCCGACGTCGTCATACACGTGTCGCTGACCCACGATGGCGACACCGCCGCCGCGGTGGCGATCCTCGAGACCTTCTAGTTCACTACGCTTTCCCGCCATGACCGATCTGGTGAGCCGTGTCCGCGATGTCATGCCCGAGGTCCGGCGCGATCTCGAGAATCTGGTGCGCATCCAATCCGTGTGGGCAGACCCGGCCCGCCGCGACGAGGTCGCGCGCAGTGCCGACGCCGTCGCCGCACTGCTGCGTGACGCCGGGTTCGCCGAAGTCCAGATCGTCAGCGAGGGCGGCGCGCCCGCAGTGATCGCCCACCATCCCGCGCCCTCCGGGGCGCCGACGGTGCTGCTGTACTCCCACCACGACGTCCAACCCGAAGGCGATGCTCGGCAATGGGAGTCGCCACCGTTCGAGCCGACGGAGCGCGACGGCCGGCTCTACGGCCGCGGTACCGCTGATGACAAAGCCGGGATCGCCACCCACCTGGCGGCCTTCCGCGCGCACGGCGGAAGCCCGCCGGTGGGTGTGACGGTGTTCGTGGAAGGCGAGGAGGAGAGCGGATCCCCGTCGCTGAGCCGATTACTGGATGCGCACCGTGACAAACTCGCCGCCGATGTGATCGTGATCGCCGACTCCGACAACTGGACCGCCGACATCCCAGCGCTGACGGTGTCGCTGCGAGGCCTGGCCGACTGCGTCGTCGAGGTCGCGACACTGGACCACGGCTTGCACTCCGGCCTGTGGGGCGGAGTCGTGCCCGACGCCCTGACTGTGCTGGTGCGTCTGCTCGCCACCCTGCACGATGACGACGGGAACGTGGCGGTCGTCGGTCTGCACGAGGGCAGGGCTGCGGCGGTGGACCGCGATGCGGACTGGGTGCGCGCCGAGTCCGGGCTGCTCGACGGTGTCAGCGAGATCGGTTCGGGCACTGTGGCGCAACGGCTCTGGGCCAAACCCGCCATCACCGTCATCGGTATCGACACCACCTCGATCGCGAGTGCGTCCAACACCTTGATCCCGAGCGCCCGTGCCAAGGTCAGCATCCGGGTCGCCCCGGGCGGAGACGCGGGCGCACACCTCGACGCAGTACGCCGACACCTGCAGACACATGCGCCATGGGGTGCGAAGGTGACCGTCACACCGGGTGACATCGGCCAGCCCTACGCGATCGACGCCAGCGGTCCCGTGTACGACGCAGCCCGCGCCGCCTTCCGCGAAGCCTGGGGTGCCGACGCCGTCGACATGGGCATGGGCGGGTCGATTCCGTTCATCGCCCAGTTCGCCGCCGCCTACCCCGAGGCCACCATCCTGGTCACCGGCGTCGAGGACCCCGGTACGCAGGCACACAGCATCAACGAGAGTCTGCACCTGGGAGTGCTTGAGCGCGCCGCGATCACCGAGGCGCTGCTGCTGGGCATGCTCGGCACGCAGGTGTGACTAGTCGAGAAAATTCTCCCGGCCGGTCGGATAACCGCCGCCGTAGGTGGCGATGTGAACGTGGGTGAAGTGGTTGGCGTCGGGATTGCCGGAGTCGCCCATCAAGTACGGCGTGCCCTCGGCCGGAATGTACATCCGCTGCCAGATGAGGTACTCCAGTCCGAAGCGCCTGCCGTTTTCGGAGACGAACTTGGCGATGCGGTCACCCAGTGCCCTGCCGGCCGGCGTCTGCCAATCCGGAATCATCACGTCGATCGCCGGACCCTCCGGGTGCCACTTCATGCTGTCGGGCCGGACCCCACCGATCTCCCGAATCTCGGGGAATCGCGACACGATGGCGCGTCTGGCCATGATCGTCTGAATCTGCAGTCCGCGCTCGGAGCCGGCAACCGATACGGCGGAGCGCTGGCTGGAAACCAGCTGAGCGTCAGATGACTCTGTGGCGTGTGCCGGGGCTACCGATATCCCGGCGACTGCGACGGGAACAGCCATAACGGCTGCCAGCAAGCCCAGCAGGCGCCCGCACTTTGTCATGACCGTGATGTCGGTCCCTGGGGTTCCTTTGTTACTCCTGCGTCAGAAACGGACTCATGGGTCAGGAGGGTTTCGCCAGCCCAGTAAGCCGAAAACGACGCTGACGAGCACATACACGGCGGCGCCGATCCACAAAGCCGTCGCAC
>JAIOQK010000367.1 GCA_021413425.1 Mycobacterium sp. | reverse complement strand
GCCTGGCAGACATCACCGTCATCCGCAACGGGATCGACTCGGGCCGTTGGCCTTTCGCGCGCCGTCGCCCGCATTCCGGGCCACCGGCACTGCTGTATCTGGGCCGTCTGGAGTACGAGAAGGGCGTCCACGACGCCATCGCCGCACTGCCCCGGATCCGCCGCACCCATCCGGGCACCACGCTGACCATCGCCGGTGACGGAACCCAGCAGGACTGGCTCGTCGCGCTGGCCCGAAAGCACAAGGTGCTCAAAGCCATCGACTTCGTGGGCCTCGTCGACCATGACCAATTGCTGGAACTGCTGCACCGCGCCGATGCCGCGGTGCTGCCCAGCCACTACGAGCCGTTCGGCATCGTCGCCCTCGAGGCCGCGGCGGCGGGCGCTCCGCTGGTGACCTCGAACGTCGGCGGCCTCGGTGAAGCCGTCATCGACGGACAGACCGGGCTGTCGTTCCCGCCGCGGGATGTGGCCGCCCTGGCCGACGCGGTGCGCGCGGTTCTCGACGACCCGGCCGCGGCCCAGCGCCGCGCCGTGGCGGCACGCGAGCGTCTCACCTCGGACTTCGACTGGCATACCGTGGCCGCCGAGACCGCGCAGGTGTACCTGGCGGCCAAGCGCCGGGAACGTGAACCGCACGCGCGCCGACCGATCGTCGAGCACGCCCTGCCCGAGCGCTGACGCCTCCCCGCGAGGGCGCTACTTGGCCGCCTTCTTGCGTTCGATATCGGCCAGCGCGGCCGCCAACTCGGCCCGCTGGGCCGCGGAGGTCTCCCAGGACAGCTTGCGGTTCTTGACCACCTTGGCCGGCGAGCCGACCGCGATGGAGTAGTCCGGGATCTCGCCCTTGACCACCGCGTGCGCGCCGAGCACGCAGCCGCGGCCGATCAGGGTGCCGCGCAGCACCGTCACCTTCGCCGCGATCCAGGTGTCCGGGCCGATGCGCACCGGGCTCTTGACGATGCCCTGGTCCTTGATCGGCAGCTCGATGTCGTCCATCCGATGATCGAAGTCGCAGATGTAGCACCAGTCGGCCATCAGCGCCGACTCACCGAACTCGATGTCGATGTAGCAGTTGATGACGTTGTCGCGGCCGAAGACCACCTTGTCGCCCAGTCGCAGCGAGCCCTCGTGGGCGCGGATGGTGTTCTTGTCGCCGATGTGCACCCACCGGCCGATCTCCAGCTGCGCCAGTTCCGGGGTGGCGTGGATCTCGACGTCCTTACCGAGGAACACCATGCCGCGGGTGATGATGTGCGGGTTGGCCAGCTTGAACTTCAACAGCCGCCAATAGCGCACCAGATACCACGGGGTGTACGCGCGGTTGGCGATCACCCATTTCAGCGACTCCGCGGTGAGGAAGCGGGCCTGCCGCGGATCACGCAGGCGGGAGCCGCGCCACCGCTTGTGGATCGGTGAGCCCCACATGCTGGTCATGACTGGCCAGCCTACCCAAGCGGCTGGCGCCGAACCGTTAGTCTCGCCTGGATGGGACGGACACCGGTGCTGCGGCGGGCAATCGCGCTGGCATCGACGGCGGCGCTGATCGGCGGGCTGACCGCATGCGGCACGACCGACTCCTGGGTGGATGCACGCGCGGCGCGGGGATGGCCGGCCCAATACGCCGACGCGGGCAACAGCAGCTTCACCGCGACCGAGGGCGCCAGTGAGCTGACGTTGTCGTGGACTCGCTCGGTGAAGGGCGAGTTGGGTGCGGCCGCCGCACTGGGCGCGGAAGGCTATCTGGCCGTCAACGGCCAGACCGCCGGTGGCTGCTCACTGATGGTGTGGGAGAACGACAACGGCGGCCGGCAGCGCTGGTGTACCCGGATGGTGCTCGGTGGCGGATTCAGCAGCGCACTGTTCGACGGCTTCGACAACCTCTATGTCGGCCAACCCGGGCAGATGATCTCCTATCCACCGACCCAGTGGGTGCGGTGGCGCACCAACGTGATCGGAATGCCCACCACGGCAAGGTTTCTCGACGGCGGGCAACTGCTGGTGGTGACCCACCTGGGTCAGGTGCTGGTCTTCGATTCCCACCGCGGGGTGGTGTCGGGCCCGCCGGTGGATCTGGTCGGCGGCGTCGACCCCACCGACCCGACCCGCGGACTCGCCGACTGTCAGCAGTCACTGCCCGGCTGCCCGGTGGCTGCCGCGCCGGCGTTCTCGACGGCCACCCGGATCATCGTCGTCGGGGTGTGGCAGCCGGGTGCGGCGACCTCGACCCTGACCGCGCTGCGCTATCAGCCGGGGCAGACTCCGCTGCTGTCGCGCATGTGGACCAGCGACGCGGTGAGCACCGGAGTGCTGGGCAGCCCGGTGTTCTCCGCCGACGGGATGACGGTGTACGTCAACGGCCGGGACCGTCAACTGTGGGCGCTCAACGCCGAGGACGGCAGCATGAAATGGGCTGTACCGCTTGAGTTTGCGCCCCTGACTCCGCCGTCGCTGGCTCCGGGCGGGCTGATCATCGCCGGCGGCGGCCCGGAGACCCGGCTGGTCGCGCTGCGCGACGCCGGTGACCGCGCCGAGACGGTGTGGCGCCGCGACGACGTGACTCCGCTAACCACGTCCAGCCAGGCCGGCGACCAGGTGGCCTACACCGTGGTCGCGGCCGCGCCTGATGAACTCTCGCTGCTGGTGTTCAATCCCGCAGACGACGGACGTACCCTCAACAGCTATCCGCTGCCGCAGGCCGGCGGATTCCCCGTCGGAGTCTCGGTGGGATACGACCGTCGCGTAGTGGTCGCCACCAGTTCCGGCCAGGTCTTCAGCTTCTCCCCCGCATAAGGAATACCTCGCGGATCCGGTTGCGGCTCCGGCGGGACTACGCGGCTGAGCCCGCAGCCGAGGCACGGCACACGAACGCCACCACGCGCGCGGCCGCGCCGGGGCCGAGTCGGGTGATCACCACCGACAGCGGTCGGCCGCCGCCGGGGCGCAGCCGCGACCGCAACGCATCGGGGTCGACGTCGACCCCGCGGACCAGAATCTCCAGCGGTCCGCAGTCGTGTGCACCCAGCACCTGACGCAGGACCTTCTCGCGCAGCGGCACCTGCTCGAGGATCTCGAAACCGCGCACGCCGTCGGGCACCCGATCCCCGGTCAGGTAGGCGATGTCGGGATCGAGTTGCCACAGTCCGTGCCGGGTGGCGTACTGGCGCACCAGACCGGCTCGCACCACCGCACCGTCCGGGTCGACGATCCAGCGCCCCGGTGCGGCGACACCGCACTCATCCGGGTCGGCATCGGTGAGCACCTCATCGCGGTCCAGCACCGAGGCCCGCCGGCGCACACCCGGTTCGGCCAACGGGCGAGACCACAGGCATGCCTCCCGGACCGATCCGCCGTAGGAACACACCTCGATCTCGCCGCCGAACCCGAGTCCGCGGACCGCGTCGAAGTCGATACCGGGCGCGCATTTCACCACCGTCGGCCGGCCGCGGTAGACCTCGAGAACCGCATCGAGGGCGGGCACATAGGAACGTGGGTCGAAGCGCCGCCGGCCACCGGTGCGGCGCGCGGGATCGAGCAGAACGACGGTGTCGCGGCTCACCGGGGCCAACGCGTCGGCCCGACACAGCGGCACGTCCGCGCCGAGGTTGTGCGCGGCCATCGCCAGACGCACGTCGTCGATGTCGCTGCCCAGGACGCAGGCGGCGGTGCCGCGCAGGACGGCCAGTTCGGTGCCGATCGAACAGGTGGCGTCGTGCACCGCGACCCGGCCCAGGCGCCTGCCACGATGGCGGGCCACCGCGACGGCGGTCGCCTGCTGCAGGGCCTCGTCGGTGAACAACCAGCCCGACACATCGACGTCGGCGAACTTGGCGACGGCCTTGCGCCGCAGCAGGGTGGTCTCGATCAGCGCACCGGCGTGCTCCCCGAAGCGAGCACGCACCGCGGCGACATCGGCGACCCGGGCCGACTCCGACAGCGGTCGCTTCGCCACCTCGGCCAGCGCCGCGGATCCCGCCGGGCTGCTCAGGTAGGCGACGTCGGCGCGGGTGAACCTCAGGAGGGTCTGATCCCCGTGATCATGACTTTTTCACTCCGGTGATCATCACGTTGTAGTACCACGACTTGGGCACCACCCGGCGCCACAGGTTGTCGTCGATCCAGCTCAGCGTCGTCCAGCTGGTGAAGCCGAACTTGGCCCACCCGAAGCCCAGCTTGCCCGGCGGCACCATGGCCTCGATGGTCCGCAGCGGCCATCCGAGCATCGCGGCGGTGAATTCCGTTGTCGCGGTGGAGACCTCGACGGCACCGGCATTGCGGGCCATCCGCTCCAGATCGGCCGGATCGAAGGTGTGCAGGTCGACGACCGCCTCCAGCGCCGCGGCGCGCGAGGACTCATCGAGTTCCTCCTGCGCCCGGCGCCAGCCGCCCAGCCCCGGCAGCCTGGTGGCGTTGGTGGCGACCCGCCAGGTCAGCGTGGACAGGTTGCGGGCGTAGGTGTTGCCGACGGTGGTCGGCTCGCCGGCGAAGATGAACCGGCCGCCGGGCTTGAGCACCCGCACGACCTCGCGCA
>JAIOQK010000029.1 GCA_021413425.1 Mycobacterium sp. | reverse complement strand
GTCGAGGCCGGTGTGCCGTGGTCGCCAGCCGAGTTCGCGCACGGCTCGTTCGCTGGAGGCGATGAGCACCGCGGGATCGCCCGCGCGGCGTTCGACGTCGCGAGACGGAATCGTGTGCCCGGTGACCCGCCGGCAGCAGTCAACGACCTCGCGGACGCTGAACCCGGTGCCGTTGCCGAGGTTGAAGATGCGGTGCGAACCGGGCTGAGCACGCTGCAGTGCCAGCACGTGCGCGTCGGCGAGGTCGCGCACGTGGATGTAGTCCCGGATGGCGGTTCCGTCGGGTGTGGGCCAGTCGTTGCCGTAGACCAGGATCTCGGGGCGCGTGCCCGCGGCCACCTGCAGCACCAGCGGGATCAGATGGGTCTCGGTGGCGTGCCGTTCCCCGAAACCGGCGTAGGCCCCGGCGACATTGAAGTAGCGCAGGCTGGTGGCGGCCAGGCCGTGCGCCGCGGCGTAGGAGGTGATGGCGTGGTCGATGGCCAGTTTCGTGGCGCCGTAGGCGTTGGTGGGCCGGGTGGGCGCGTCCTCGTCGATGGGCACCGACTCGGGCTCGCCATAGGTCGCCGCGGTGGAGGAGAACACCAGCCGAGGTGTGCCGGTGGTTCGAATGACCTCCAGCAGGTCCAGCGTCTTGACCACGTTGCCGTACCAATACTTCTCCGGGGCCTGCACCGATTCCCCGACGAGTGACTTGGCCGCGAAATGCAGCACACCATCGAAAGATCCGTCGCCGAGCAGGGTCCGCGCCGCGGAGATCATGTCGTCGCCGACGAACTGCGCGCCGGGCGGCACCGCGTCGGCATTGCCGGTGGAGAGGTCGTCGACGATGACGACCTGGTGGCCCTGCTCGAGGAGCACTGCGGCGCACACACTGCCGACGTAGCCCGCCCCGCCGGTGACGAGCAGTTTCATACGGCTCGGGCTCATCCGAACAGGGCGGACTGCTCGACAGTGTTGACCAGTACCCGGACCCCGATGGCCAGGGCGCGTTCGTCGATGTCGAAGTTGGGCTGGTGCAGATCAAACTGCGGCCCCTCGCCGCTCCACACCCCGAGGCGGGCCATCGCACCGGGCACCTCTTCGAGGTACCAGGAGAAGTCCTCACCACCTCCGGACTGACGGGTGTCGGCCAGCACCTCCGGCCCCACCGCCTCGATGGCGTGGGTCATGATCTGGGTGGACCGTTCCTCGTTGACCACCGGCGGCACCCCGCGGCGGTACTGCAGTGTGTGTTCCACCCCCAAGGGGGCAAGCAGGCCTGAAACCGTCTCCCCGACAAGGTGTTCCATGTCCAGCCAGGCCTCGCGACTGGCGGTGCGGACGGTGCCGGCCAGAGTCCCGATCTGCGGGATGGCGTTGGCCGCCACCCCGGCGTTGGCCGCGCCCCACACCATCACGGTGTCGTGCCGGGGGTCGATGAGACGCGACAGCACCCCGGGCAATCCGGTGATGACGGTGCCCATCCCGTAGACCAGGTCCGAGGTCAGGTGCGGCCGCGAGGTGTGCCCGCCCGGCGAGTGCAGGGTGATCTCGATGGAGTCGGCCGCCGAGGTGATCGGGCCTGCGGTGATCGCGACGCGGCCCACGGCCAACCGCGGATCACAATGCAGCGCAAAGATTCTCGACACCCCGGCAAGTCCACCGGCGGCGATGGTGTCCAGCGCCCCACCGGGCATCAGTTCCTCGGCAGGCTGGAAGATCAGCCGCACCGCGACCGGCAACTCCGGGACCGCTGCCAGCGCGGTGGCCGCCCCCAGCAGCATCGCGGTGTGCGCGTCGTGGCCGCAGGCGTGCGCGACTCCGGGAATCGTCGAGGTGTAGTCGGCGCCGGTGCGCTCGGTCATCGGCAGGGCGTCCATATCGGCACGCAGCGCGATCCGCGGGGCGTGTTCGGGCCCCAGATCGCAGATCAGCCCGGTGCCGCCGGGCAGTGCCTTGGGGTGCAGGCCCGCGTCGACGAGGCGGTCGGCCACGAACTGCGTCGTCGCGAACTCCTGGCGCCCCAGTTCGGGGTGGCGGTGGAAGTGGCGGCGCCACTCGACCAGATCGTCATAGTGAGCGGCCAGCCACGACTCCGCGATGTCGGCCAAGGGCATCGGACCAGTATCTCACCGCCGGTTAGGCTGGCCTCCGCCGCACGACCATCAAGCGGCGCAGCCGCGATGAGGAGTGTGGCAAGGTCAGCGCTGTGAGTCCAGACGCCGTCCGCGCGGCCGAGGTGGTGGCCGCACGCACCGGTGCCGGTCGCCACGACGTCGCGGTGGTGCTGGGCTCCGGGTGGGCGCCGGCCGTCGAGGCACTGGGCGCACCGACCGCCCAGATCGCGATGGCGGATCTGCCCGGTTTCGCCGCACCCACCGCCGACGGGCACCGCGGACAGATTCTCTCAATCCCCATCGGCAGCCGCCGGGTTCTGGTCCTGGTGGGCCGCATCCACTCTTACGAGGGCCACGATCCGAGCCGAGTGGTGCACGGCGTGCGGACCGCCGTGGCCGCCGGCGCCACGGTGGTGGTGCTGACGAATGCGGCCGGCGGATTGCGGCCGGACTATCAGGTCGGCCAGCCCGTGCTGATCAGCGACCACCTCAACCTGACCGCCCGCTCCCCGCTGGTGGGCGCGGACTTCGTCGACCTCGTCGACGCCTACTCCCCGCGCCTGCGGGCGCTGGCCCGCGAGGTGGACCCGACCCTGGCCGAGGGGGTGTACGCCGCCATGCCGGGCCCGCACTACGAGACTCCCGCCGAGATCAGGATGCTGCAGACCCTGGGCGCCGATCTGGTCGGCATGTCGACGGTGCACGAGACCATCGCCGCCCGCGCCGCCGGCGCCGAGGTGCTGGCCGTCTCCCTGGTCACCAACCTGGGCGCCGGCATGACCGGGGAGCCGGTGCGCCATGACGACGTGCTCGCCGCGGGCCGGGCCTCCGCGCAGCGGATCGGTGAACTACTGGCCGCGGTCCTGACCCGGCTATAGCTCAGGTCAGCGCGGCCCGAACTGCCGGTCCCCTGCATCCCCCAGGCCCGGGACGATGTAGGCGACGTCATTGAGCCCGTCGTCCACGGCGGCGGTGAACAGCCGCGCCTGAGGAGCGGCCTTCTCCAGCGCCGCGACACCTTCGGGAGCGCAGACCACGCACACCACGGTGATGTCGACCGCGCCGCGGGCCTGCAGCAGGTCGATGGTGTAGACCATCGACCCCCCGGTGGCCAGCATCGGGTCGAGCACCATAACCGGCTGGGTCCGCAGGTCGGCAGGCAGTGACTCCAGGTAGGGCACCGGCTGATGGGTGGTCTCGTCGCGGGCGATGCCGACGAAGCCCACCCGGGCCTCGGGGATCAGTGCGTGCGCCTGGTCCACCATGCCCAGTCCGGCCCGCAGCACCGGCACCAGCAGCGGCGGGTTGGCCAGCCGGGTGCCCAGGGTGTCGGCCAGCGGAGTCCGGACGCTGATCTCCTCGGCGCGGGCATCCCGGGTGGCCTCATAGACCAGCATGTGGGTCAGATCGCGAAGAGCGGCGCGGAACCCGGCGTTGCCGGTGCGTTCATCGCGCAGCGTGGTCAGCCGGGCTGCGGCGAGCGGATGGTCGACGACACACACGTCCATGGGACCGAACTGTAGGTCGTTAGGCTGTCCGGCATGGCCACTGAGCTCGTTCCGATCCGCCTCGGCGTCACCGCCGGTGACTTCTACACCCTGTGGGCGCCCCGCTGGCGCGACGGCAGCGACGAGTGGGAGGCCTTCCTCGGCAAGGACGAGGATCTCTTCGCCTTCGAGTCGGTGGCAGATCTGGCGGCGTTCGTGCGCACCGACACCGACAACGACCTGGTGGATCATCCGGCCTGGAAGCGGCTGGCAGCGGCCAACGCCCACCGATTCGAGCCGGCCGAGGACCGCCACGCCGATCTGATCGCCGTGGAGGAACTGCTGGCCGACAAGCCCACCGAAGCCTCAGTCACGGCGCTGGCCGCCACCCTGGGCGTGGTGTCCTCGATCGGCGCGGTGTGCGACCTGCCGACAGTGATGCGGTTCTTCAACGGCAACCCCAACCTCGGGCTGGTCTCCGGCGGCATCGATCAATTCACCGGGCGGGCGGGCGGGAAGCGCTGGGACACCGTCGGCGACATCATCGCCCGCGGCTGGGACGGCGTGCTGGCGGCGATCGACGAGGTGATCACGACTCCTAAGGTTGCGGCGAGCGCCTCGGCGAAGGCCGCCGCCGAACTCGAGGAACCGTATGAGCCCGAGGACGAGCCCGAGGAATTGCTCGACGACCTCGACGAGGCGGAGACCGACGACGAGTCCGAGGACGCCGACGTCGAGGAGGCCCCCGTTCGGCGCGCCGCCGGCGACACCGTGGTGCTGGGCGGCGACGCGAAGTTTTGGGAGCACGTCGGCATCGACCCCATCCGGGTGATGGCCGGTGGCGGAACGTATTACACGCTGCGCTGCTATTTCAACGACAAGCCGCGCTTCCTTGGCCGCAACGGCCGCATC
>JAIOQK010000386.1 GCA_021413425.1 Mycobacterium sp. | reverse complement strand
CTGTACTTGCGCGTCGGGTCCTGGAACAACCCGAAGAAATCATCCGAGAGGTCGTAGTGGGCCTGGATGTCCTCGAAGTGCGGACGCATGTCCGTGGTGCCGGATTCCGCCATGGGAGGTCACATTACCTGGCCGGGGGCCTGGAACCGGTGACCTGGGCTTCGGCGAATGTCGCCGCCAGCTCCGCGACCATGTCATCGAAGAGCGGTTCGGGCATGTCGTGGGCCATACCGTCGAAAACCACCAGCCGGGCGCCTCTGATGGAGCGGGCGATGGCCCGCCCTCCCGAGGGCCGCATCAGGATGTCGGCGCGGCCGTGGATCACCACGGTGGGCGCGGTGATCTGCCGGTCGTAGCGGCCCAGGCTGCCGCTGCCGAGGATCGCGGCGAAGTGCCGGCCGATGCCCTGGGGGTAGAAGCAGCGCTCGTAATTCTCGACGGCGTCGGCCCGCAACTGCTCCTCGGACTTCGGGTAGCCAGGGCTTCCGATGATCTTTGAGACCCGCACCGAGTTCTCCACGATCACCTCGCGCGGGGAGTCCGGCGGCGGGCCCTTGATCAAGGACAGCAGCGCCCGTGGCGCCGGCGGCGGCAGCAGCGGGGAGTTGTTCGACGAGAAGATGATGCCCAGCCCGCCGGTGCGCTGCCGATAACGGGCGGCGAAGACCTGAGCGATCATCCCGCCCATCGACGCGCCCACCACATTCGCCCGTTCGATGCCGAGGTGGTCGAGCACCGCGGCGGCGTCGTCGGCCATATCGTCGAGGGTGTACACCGCTTCGCCGCGCAGGCCGAGGAACGACTTGAGCAGTTTGGGGATCAGGGAGCCGCCGATCCACTTGCCGTGCAGCTTGCTGGACAGGCCGACGTCGCGGTTGTCGAACCGGATCACCCGGTAGCCGCGCCTCACCAGCTTGCCGCAGAACTCGTTGTGCCACAACGTCAACTGGGCACCGAGGCCCATGATGAGCAGTACCGCCGGGTCGTTTTCGTCGCCGAGGTCTTCGTAGTGCAGCTCAATATCGCCGTGGGGGGCGTAACCCGACCGGATCTCCACGGCCTAGACCTCGACGTCGCTCTGGTGCTCGCGGCTGACCTCGACCATGAAGTTGGCGAAGTAGCCGGAGAACTGCGGGTCGCTCATCATCTGCCACTTCGGTGCAAGCAGCTTCATATAGCGCTCCACATAGAGGAACTGCTTGCCGATGAGCACCAGTTCGCGGGGCAGCTTCACGTCGTAGGCCTCGGCCAAAGTCGAGAGTTGCTTGCCGATGTCGGCATAGGACATGTCCCCGAGGGTCTTGAGCGTCAGTGGCTCGGCGAACGCCGCGAGGTCCTTGGCCGCCTCGGCTTCGGGTTTGACGGTGCCGACCGCGCCCAGCAGCACCACGATCTTGCCGGCGGAGGCGTGGTCCTTTTTGACCAGCAGCGCGTAGATCAGCTCGCGCAGCAGCCAGCGGGTGCGCGGGTCGATGCGGCCCATGATGCCGAAATCCAGGAACACGATGCGCCCGTCATCGTCGACCAGCAGGTTGCCGGCGTGCAGGTCGCCGTGGAACAGGCCGTGCCGCAGGCCGCCCTCGAAGGTGGCGAACAGCAGCGCCTTGACCAGCTCGGTGCCGTCGAAGCCCTTGCCGCGGATGGCCGTGACGTCGTCGATGCGCACCCCGTGCACCCGCTCCATGGTGAGCACCCGCTCGCTGGTGAACTCCCAGTGCACCTGCGGCACCGTGATATTGCGGCCCAGCGGCGAGCCGTGCAGCCCCGACACCCAGGCCTCCATGGACTGCGCCTCGATGCGGAAGTCCAACTCCTCGGCGAGGTTGTCGGCGAAGTCGGCCACCACGTCCCGCGCCGAGAGCCGCCGCCCCAGCTTGACCAGCTCGACCACCTGGGCGAAGCGCTTGAGGATCTGCAAATCTGCCGCCACCCGGCGGCGGATGCCCGGTCGCTGGATCTTGACCACGACGTCCTCGCCGGTGTGCAGGGTCGCGTAATGCACCTGGGCGATGGACGCCGAGGCGAACGGCTCCTCGTCGAAGGACGCGAACCACTCGGCCGGGTCGGCGCCGAGTTCGTCTTTGAACAGTTTGTGCACCGCGGTGGTGTCGGCAGGCGGCACCGAGTCCAGCAGGCTGCGAAACTCGCGGCTCAGCGGTTCCCCGAACGCGCCGGGGCTCGAGGCGATGATCTGGCCGAACTTGACGTAGGTGGGGCCGAGGTCGGAGAAGGTCTTCGGGATCTGCTTGATCACCTTGTCCTGCAGACGGCCCTTGCCGGGCAACGTGGGCAGCACCCGAAGGCCGGTCCGGGTGAGCTGCCAGCCGGTCACGCCGATGCGGGCTGCCTCGACCGGCAGCGGCACCCGGTCTAGCTTGGCGACCTCGCGGTGGGAGTCACTCATTCTCATCAGTGTGCCAAACCAGCGGCTATGCCTACTAATCGCGCGACAGCGGCCCGATTCCAGCAAACTCCCCACGCACGTTACCGCCGTGTTACGCCGTAACAAATTAATGTCAAGCACCGAAATTCTAGATTCCCAGGGCACGCGGGGTCATACTTCTTCCCGTGCCCCACTCCCCACCTCGGGGTCCGGGCATCATCTCTTGAAAGGAGATCGGACCGGCCATGACTTCAACCTGGCTTTGGATAGGCACCATCGGAATGGCCCTCGGTGCAGTGGTCATCATCGGCCTCGGTAGCAAGGCGGAAAGCCGTCACCATGTCACCGCGAGCGCGTTCGTCTGCATCATTGCGGCGTGCGCTTACTACGCGATGGCGAGCAAGCAGGGCATCCACGCCTTCGTCGACAACGACGGAGTCGAGCGGACCGTCTACTACGCGCGCTACCTCGACTGGATTTTCACCACGCCGCTACTGCTCATCGGCCTGGTCACCGTGGCGCTGCCGCGACTGACCAGCCCGCTGCACGGCCGCGACCGCAATGCACTGGTGGCCGGCGTTGTCGGCGCCGACGTTCTGATGATCGTCACCGGTCTGTTCGGTGCGCTGAGCCGCGACACCCAAACCCGGTGGGTTTGGTACGTCATCAGCTGCGCCTTCTTCCTGGTGGTGCTCTACATGGTCGCCGGTCCGATCCGTGCGGCCGCAGCTGAGCGCGGTGCCGGGCATGCGGCTCTCTACACCCGACTGCTGGGCATCCTGACCGTGCTGTGGTTCATCTACCCGATCCTTTGGGCGATCGGCACCGAGGGCACCGGCGCGGTCAAGCTGGACACCGAGATCGCGACGTTCGCGGTGATCGACCTGTTGGCCAAGGTCGGGTTCGGCATCCTGCTGGTGTCGGGCGCGGCGAAGTTGGGCTCGTCGGCTGCGGAGCGCGCAGCGGTCTAGCTTCCGTGTAACTCCCCACGGCTGCCGCCGGGCTCCCTTCGAGGAGTCCGGCGGTTGCCTTTGTGGGGGTTCTCCACGGTTGACTTAGTGGGGGGGTTACCGGCGTAGATTTGCCGGCGTGCACATCAGCGCCGTCACGGCCACCGAACTGTTCGTCGGCGATCCGGATGCCCCGTTGCAGATCGTCCGGGTGGGCTACACCCAGGCCGCCGCGGCCACCGAGGTCCGCATCGACGGTGACGGGCTGGTTACCCCCGACCCGGTGATCGCGCCGGCCGGGGAGGGCACCGTGGAGGTCGCGGTGCGGGTGGCCGGCCCGGTGCCGGGCCAGACCCGAAACGCCCGCGTGCTGACCGCCGAAACCGTCGCCACCCCGTTCGAGTTCGTGATCGCCGAACCGGGCTGGACCATGCACATGATCAGCCACTTCCACTATGACCCGGTGTGGTGGAACACCCAGGGCGCCTACACCAGCGTGTGGACCGAGGACCCGCCGGGTGCGTGCAAGCAGAACAATGCGTTCGCGTTGGTCACCGCCCACCTCGAGATGGCTCGGCGCGACCCCGACTACAAGTTCGTCCTCGCCGAAGTCGACTACCTCAAACCGTATTTCGACGCCCACCCCGAGGACCGCGCCGATCTGCTGCGATTCATCGCCGATCATCGGGTGGAGGTGATGGGCGGTACCTACAACGAGCCCAACACCAATCTCACCGGCCCGGAGACCTCGATCCGTAACTTCGTGCACGGCATCGGGTTCCAGCGCGACGTGCTCGGCGCTTCGCCGGCGACGGCCTGGCAGCTCGATGTCTTCGGCCATGATCCGCAGTTCCCCGGCATGGCCGCCGACGCCGGACTGACATCGAGTTCGTGGGCGCGCGGCCCGCACCACCAGTGGGGGCCGATGGCCGGCGGTGGCGATCCGCGCCGCATGCAGTTCCGCAGCGAGTTCGAGTGGATCGCCCCCTCGGGGGTGGGCCTGCTCACCCACTACATGCCCGCGCACTACGCGGCCGGTTGGTGGATGGATTCGTCGGCCTCGCTGGCCGAAGCGCAGGAGGCCACCTATGAACTGTTCCGCGGGCTGAAGTCCGTTGCGCTGACCCGCAACGTGCTGCTGCCGGTCGGCACCGACTACACCCCGCCGAACGCCTGGGTCACCGACATCCACCGCGACTGGAACGCCCGCTACACCTGGCCGCGGTTCGTCTGCGCGATCCCTTCGGAGTTCTTCGCCGCCGTGCGCGCCGACATCGGCGGGCGCGGGGTCGCGCCGTCGCCGCAGACCCGCGACATGAACCCGATCTACACCGGCAAGGACGTCTCCTACATCGACACCAAGCAGGCCAACCGGGCCGCCGAGGACGCGGTGCTGGGCGCGGAGCGGTTCGCGACGTTCGCCGCGCTGCTCTCCGGCGCCCGCTACCCGGAGGCGGCCCTGGCCAAGGCGTGGGTCCAGCTGGCATGGGGGGCGCATCACGACGCCATCACCGGTAGCGAGTCCGATCAGGTGTACCTGGACCTGCTGACCGGGTGGCGCGACGCCTGGGAGCTGGGATCGGGCGTCCGCGGCGCCGCACTCGGCGTGCTGAGCCGCGCGGTGTGCGCCGATAGCCCCTCGGTGGTGGTGTGGAACCCGTTGGCGCACAACCGTTCCGAGGTCGTCACCGCTCGACTCACGGACCCGGTGACGTCCGTACGCGTGGTCGACTCCGACGGCGCCGAGGTGCCCGCCCTGGTCGAGGATGACGGGCACTCGGTGAGCTGGCTGGCGGCTGATGTCGGATCACTCGGCTGGCGCACCTACCGCCTGCTCGACGGCGGTGCGGCTGGCGGATGGGAGCCGGCCGAGGGTGTGGAGATCGCTAACGAACACCTGGCGGTGCGGGTCGACCCGGCCCGCGGCGGCGGGGTGGTGTCGCTGCGCCACGGTGAGCGTGAGCTGATCGCCCCCGGCGCGGTGGGCAACGAGATCGCCGTCTACGACGAGTACCCCGCGCACCCCGAAGCCGGGGAGGGGCCGTGGCATCTGCTGCCCACCGGCCCGGTGCAGTGCTCATCGGCCGCACCGGCGACGGTGCGCGGCTACCGCAGCCCGCTGGGGCAGCGCCTGCTGATCACCGGCGCCGTCGGGTCCCCGGAGAGCCCGGTGCTGCGCTACACCCAGACGCTGACGCTCATGCACGGCGCCGATCGGCTGGACTGCGCTATCACCATCGACGACTTCACCGGCGCCGACAAGCTGGTGCGGCTGCGCTGGCCCACTCCGGTGCCCGGCGCGCTGCCGGTCAGCGAAGTCGGCGACGCCGTCGTCGGCCGCGGATTCGGGCTACTGCACGACCACACCCACGACACCCACCACGATCACGCCGTCGACTCCGCGGCGCACCCGTGGACGCTGGACAACCCCGCACACGGTTGGTTCGGGCTGTCCTCGGCCGCACCGGCGACGGTGCGGGCTTACCGCAGTCCGCTGGGGCAGCGCCTGGTGATCACCGGCGCCGTCGGGTCCCCGGACAGCCCGGTGCTGCGCTACACCCAGACGCTGACGCTCATGCACGGCGCCGATCGGCTGGACTGCGCTATCACCATCGACGACTTCACCGGCGC
>JAIOQK010000385.1 GCA_021413425.1 Mycobacterium sp. | reverse complement strand
CCTGGCCCTGGTCGGCGCCGAGCTTGCTGGCGATGTCCGCAACGGGAATCTGGTTGAAGAGGTCGTCGAGACCGGCCATGGTGAGGTTCCGCCTTTGCTGAAGTTGATGACAGTCGACTAGAGAGTAGTCGAGCGGCCGCGGGGGGTGAGGGCGATTAATTACGCCGACAGCTAATTAAGCCGAGCCGACTCGAGCGAGATCCCCGCATCGGGGAACCGTGCCAGCAGCGCGTCACCCATGGCGGCCGCCGGGGTCAGCACCCCGTAGATCTCGGGCAGCCGGTCGCGGTCCAGAGCCAGTGCGAGTCCACACTCCCCCAGCATCACCGAGGTGGCCTTGTATCCGGGATCACCGCTCTGCGACATGGTCGCGACGTAACGCGCACCACTGGAGGTGGTGGTGAAGGTCTCGACGCGGTAGTAGCCGTTCTCGCGGACTTCCTCGCTGGGACCGGTACCCGGTTTGGGTGCGATGCGCTCGACGAGGCGCCTCGGCAGCAGCCGGAAGAACCGGCTGCCCAGCGCGGCGCTGCCGGCGGTGGCGGCGGTCGCGAGCGCCGAGGTCACCGGCGCGGTGAGCGACGGTCCGACGCTCATGTACTCCGCGTAGCGGAACCCGCGGCCGTACGCATAATCCAGCAGCGCGTTGCTGCGCCGGACGATGCGGGTGTTGTACATCGCCATCACGAACCCGGCAGCCCACACACCGGCCAGTTCGGGTGCGATCTCAGAACCGCGCCGCCGGCGAAGGTCGGGCTGGTCGCCGAGTTCGGGCTCTGCGGGGCGGTCCCCGGAGAGGGTGTAGGGATCGTTGAGCAGCTTGCGGGTGTCCGAGTCACCGGAGGAGGCCCGGAACACCTCGATCATCGAGGCGATGGTTCCGCCGGAAACCCCGCCATGGAAGCCGCGCAGCACGTAGTCGGTCTGGCCGAGGTCCCCGGCACCGTCGGCCTTGGCCCGGCGGAACAGTTCATAGACCGTCATGTCCGAGGGCACCGAATCGAACCCGCAGGCGTGCACGATCCGGGCGCCGGTGTCGATCGCCTGTTTGTGAAACCCGTCGATGCTCTCCCGCACGAACATGGCCTCACCGGTCAGGTCGGCGTAGTCGGTGCCATTTGCCGCGCAGGCCGCCACCAGTGGCAGCCCGTAGCGGCTGTAGGGCCCGACGGTGGTCACCACCACCCGGGTGCGGGCGGCCATATCGTCGACCGTCTTCTGATTGGTGGCATCGACGGTCAGGATGGGCCAGGACTGGGCCGCGTCTCCCAGCGTGGCGCGGACGGCCGCCAGCTTCTCCGGTGAGCGGCCGGCCAGGGCGATGCGGGCCTTACCCCCGGCGTGCGCCAGGTACTCGGCGGTGAGCTTGCCGACGAAGCCGGTGGCCCCGTAGAGGACGATGTCGAATTCGCGGGCTGATTCACGGCGTCCGGCGGTCATGGGGTCAACCTACCGTTGCGCCCCGCGGGGTGAAGCGACCGGTCAGCGGACGCCGAGAGCGGCGGCGAATGCCTTGCCGGGATCGGTGAAGGCCAGGCAGATCTGGCCCCAGTCGACCAGGCCTAGCGGGCCGCGGCCCATGGCCGAGCACTGCGCCGGACCCGCGGGGGTACCGGCCGAGACGGTCGTGACGGACATGTCGGCGGGGGTGGAGGTGACAAACGTGGCACCGGCCTTCTTGCCGCAGGTCGGCCAGGCGCCGATCCCCTGGGTGCGCAGAACGTTCTCCGCAATCCGGATCTGCTCCTCGCGGGAGGCCTGGTGCGGCATTCCGGTACCGCCGTTGGACTTCCAGGTGGCCGGGGAGAACTGCAGGCCGCCGTAGTAGCCGTTGCCGGTGTTGATGGCCCAGTTGCCGCCAGACTCGCACTGCGCGATCGCGTCCCAGTTCGTCCCGGGGGCCGCCGAGGCGGTGCCGCTGCCCAGCGCCAGGGCGCCCAGTGCCAGGCCGAGCGCCAGTCCCAACGCTGTAGCGGCGAGGGTGACGATCCTGCGGATGCTGATCATGGGGTTTCCTTCCGGGCTTGTTGTGATGTGAATCGGCGGCCGCAGGACAGGTGTTACGGATGGGTCAGTTGATTTTCATGAGAGTTCTGTGAGAACAGCGCGGATCATGTGGGCACAAAAAAGGAGGTGGCGCCGGGAATCCCCGGCGCCACCTCCGTGAGCTCTAGCTATGGCGTCAGCCACGCCCGCCGCAGCTGGGCCAGGCACCGATGCCCTGGGTACGAAGAACGTTCTCCGCAATCCGGATCTGCTCCTCGCGGGAGGCCTGATGCGGCATACCGCTGCCACCGTTGGACCGCCAGGTGCTCGGGGAGAACTGCAGGCCACCGAAGTAGCCGTTACCCGTATTGATCGCCCAGTTGCCACCGGATTCGCAGACCGCGATGGCATCCCAGTCGACGTCGGCGTTAGCCGTGCCCGCTCCGAGAGCGATCGGAGCCACGGCCATTGCGCCGGCGGCCACGGCCATCCCGAGCATGTTGCGGAGGTTCTTCAAGAATCTTTCCTTTCGCCGCGCCTGCGCCTGAAACCAACTCGCGGGGCCCGGTGCTGCGGCCCCGCACGCATGCAGGGTTCTCAATTGGAATTGTTTGTCACCCGGGGGCGACGGGTATGAACGTACGTAATCGGGGTGGCTGAGTCACGTCAATGACACGCCAATCTCAGACAAATAACGGAGCGATCACGCTCGATCTCGCCCATGGTCCACGCAGGTCAGCTCGGCGTTTCCCAGCAGGGAAAACAGTGACGCGGCACCCGTGCATGTGACTCATATCACAACGGAATTGTGGCTGGCACCACAGTGATCCAAACCCCATCAATCCCAAAAGCCACACCAGTAACACCGACATTTATTTGGTTCGACGAATTGGCATGAATCGCCACGAATCGCGCGTCAGTGATCTGCCTGTGATCTGCTCCGCACTCACGCGCCGCGTAGGGAACGCAGGTCAGCGTCGGTATTGACGTTGGCCAGGGCGGGATTCGGCGCCATCACGAC
>JAIOQK010000365.1 GCA_021413425.1 Mycobacterium sp. | reverse complement strand
CCCGATCAATCCGTCTTCTACGGCCAGGACGAACAGCGCCGACTTGGTGGAAGCCGGCCTACCGGTCTGCGCGTACTTCACCCGGATGCGCTGCAGATGGGTGCGGACCGTGGCGGGGGCGATGTGCAGCAACCGCCCGACCTCGTCCTTGCTTTCGGTGCGAAGCCACGCCATCAGCACCTCCCGTTCCCGGCCCGACAACGTCACCCGACCGACCGCATTGCGCCGATGCAGGGCCTCCGCCATCGCCGGACCGATATAGGACTCGTTGTCGCAGGCGCGGCGAACGGCCTCCAACAGGTGATCCCGGCCCTCCGACTTGGTCAGATAGGACCTCGCGCCGGCATCGAGGCACCTCAGGATCACCTCCGGGGACGTCAGGCGCGAGAAGACGATCACGCCGGAACCCGACGCGCAGGCCACACGCAGGCAGTCCAGATTGGGTGCGTGTCCGTTCTCCTGGACCTCGGTGACTATCGCGTCGACCCCGCCGGCGCCCGGCAACCAGTCAAGGAACTCGCGGTGATTGGAGAACCCGCTTACTCGGCCAACGGGCGGGTAGGTGCCAAGCCAGGTTTCCACACCTGCGCGCACCACTTCGTACTCGTCGACGACCGCGACGTGAATCTCCCCCATGATCCCCCGACCTCCCGCCGGTTATCTTCCGGCAGTCGGGCGATCTTCGCAAAGCTTCGGCCTCGTTGACTACACCGGTTGCGCGGGCAGGGTGCCGGCGGGAGCGCCCCAGTGTTCCGGCGGGAACTTGTAGAGCCAGTCGAGTTGGGTTCGGTCGGGGTTGGGTTCATACCAGCCCTTGCCGTTGTAGATGTTTGCCACCGAATCGAAGTACTCGTCGAACATGTCGGCCACCCGCTCCAGCGAGAAGTTGCGCTCGGCCCAGGTTCGGCAGTTGATCGGCTCGATATTGCCGATGTTCTTGGCCGCCCAGACGAACTGCTCGAACGTCCGGCATCGGTAGCCGGTGACCCCGTGGATGTTGTACTCGGAGAAGGCGCCCCAGTCGGTGCTGATGACCGGGGTACCGGAGAGCATCGACTCGATCTGGACCCCGCAGAACGGTTCGAGGAAGATCGACGGAGCCAGCACCGCCTTCGCCCGGGAGAACAGCCGCCGGCGTTCCTCGGGGCCGACGGTGCCGAGCAGGGTGGCGAACTCCGCCGGATCGGTGTCGATCTCGCTGCCGGTCAACTCGCCCGGGCCGGCGATCATCAGTTTTGCGCCGACTTCGCGGGCCACCTGAAGGGCGATGTGGATTCCCTTGCCGGAGTTCACCCGGCCGAGGAACAGGAAATAGTCGTCCTTCTCCTCGGAGTAGTCGAAGTCGGAGAGGTCGAAGTAGTTGGGAATGACGGCGTCGTACCACATGTCGTTGGTGCCGCTGGCGATGTTGTCCATGCCCCGGTAGGCGTGCAGCGTCGAGTACGACTCGAACACCCTGAACTTTGCGAAGC
This sequence comes from Mycobacterium sp., assembly GCA_021413425.1. Taxonomy (GTDB): domain Bacteria; phylum Actinomycetota; class Actinomycetes; order Mycobacteriales; family Mycobacteriaceae; genus Mycobacterium. The sequence goes on along the minus strand of JAIOQK010000365.1, from coordinate 6,300 downwards.
CACCATGCGGATAACCGATGCCGGGCTCGACCACGATCATGTCGCTGTGGGCGTCGGCGATCGGCTTGTGGTTGGCGCCGAACGTGCAGAGCAGGAAGTCACCGGGCTGCTTGCGCCGATGCAACTCCGCGATCGTGTTGGCGTAGAAGTTTCGGTAGGCCTGGTCGTCGAGGCGGTACTGGGGCCAGCCCTGCGTCCTCCAGTCGTGGCCGGGGTAGCTCTTCTCGAGATCCTCGTTGGTGGTGACGGCGACGTTCTCGTCGCACTCGACGTTCGAGTCCTCGTGGCCGTAGTGGATCACCGTGTGCCCGCGTGACTTGAGCATCTTGCTCATCTTGACGACCTTCTGGGTGAAGGCGCACGACGAGTACTCGGGTGTGGTGATCGCATGCGGCACGGCAAGCATGTGAAAGCGGTATTGCGGCACTTCGGCGGTCTTTCCCTCGAGCGTGTGAATCTCCCCTTCGGGGCACGAGGGTAGCAGTCAGCTCACGCCACGCCCATGCCGCTGACCTGCGCCCCCGACAGGACTCGAACCTGTGACCTAGAGATTAGGTGACCACCTTTCGCGGTTGTTTGCGATTCCCCTTTTGAGAATCCTCCCTACCAGCGCGAAGGGCTTTCGGGGATTCGCGCTGAGGCGGCCCCTACGGCGTCTCACACGCTAGGGACACGAATCCGTCGCGCCGGCGACGCGATCAGCGGGCGCATCGGATGCCTCGGCCCGGTTTCGGCACCCGAGATGAAGCGCCCCCCGCCGTCGCCGCCTTGCCCGCCCGCCCCTGCCGAGCCGGCCGTACCGCCCAGTCCGCCGGCTCCTGCGATGCCGCCGTTTTCGCCGTAACCGCCGATGGAAATACCCAGCGCAAAATCGTGGTCCATTGAGATGGCTGGGGTGGACCTTGCTGGACCTGCTTGCTGCCCACGGCCGCACGAGCATGTTTTACCTGTGAGTGACCAACCGTGCGCACAGCACTCAGCAGTTCGTCGCACCCAGTGTGTAGATCGTCAGTTCACCGTGGCCGAACATCATTTCCGAATCCGGATTCACCTCGCGTGACAGCATCTGATGGTCGTTCGCGAGTAGCTCCGCTACGGGCCGGTAGATCGTGTCCGAGTCGCGCAGCCAGGTGCTGCGGTAGACAACCAGAATCATGCGCTCAGCCTCACGAAACAGGTGGTATGACAGCCAGTGCTGTACGAAGCCTCCATCCAACGCGCCACGTTGCCATTTCGAGTCGTCGGCTACTGGCCAGGTTTCCGGGTGCACCATCCATGCCGGATTCGCCTGCCTGACATCGTCGTCACAGCTGCCGATCAGAGGACCGAGCGCATCGGTGAACGCGGTGGTGCCGTGCGTGAATTCCACGCCCGATTTGGCCAGCGCGTTCTGAGAGGTGGAGACGGCCCTGCGGACGTCGGCCACGATCCGCTGGAGCTTCCCGCTGATTTCATCAAAAGGACAGGTGTCCAGGATCGTGCTCAACTGACTGAACACACGCAGCGGTTGATCGAGTTGATCGACGCACTGTTCGATAGTGGCCAGTGCGTCCCAGGAACTAAGGACCAAGCAGTTTTGCGAGCAATACGGCCAGATGTCCGCTGATTGCTGGTGGTCGCAATGGATGTATTCGCATTGCGCGAGGATGCGCGCCGGCGCCGGCGCCAGGGTCAGTCGAGGCCGCGTCACGGTGTTCCTTGTCCCCATATTCGTTCGTATCGCGGTTGGCTGTACCGATCCTACGGATCAACCGTCGGCAGTCGCCAGATAATCCGACCCTCGTTCGTCAGGTGGGTGTAGGCGTTGACACGGATCAGCAGGTCGGCGTCGGCCTCGACTCGAGGACGGAACGCGAAACCGCCCCTGCTGCTCACCCCGGGTATCGGTTCGATGTGGGGATCGAACTCCAGCACGACGCTGTCCTTACGTATCTTGCGGTAGAACGACCGGAGTCGGTCCAGTTTGTCCTTCGACATGCCTTTGCCGCCGGTGGCGACGTATTCGCCATGGTCGCGCATGCGCCGGTAGGGGGAGGTCTGGTTCTGCTCGTGCGGAACCTTCCACGGGAAGTGTCGGGCGGCTTCCTCGCGAGGAGTGAGCCGTCCGCCGTAGGTCCGCTTGTGCCAGGACACCGCCTGGCGGGTCGTGCCGAACATGCGGGCGATCTCGGACTGGGTGTAACCCTGGCTCTTGAGATCCTCGATGATGGCGAGCGTCAACTCCGGTCGGTCATGAGCCACACAGTGAAAATACGTGTGCACTCCGTTAGCTGTCAAACGCGAAACACGTCCGAACTGGCGATTCAATACCCGAAAACCACATCGTCAAAAACTGTTTGCTCGTACAGAGTCAAATGCTTGCGCGTACGCAGTCAAGCTGGCTACTGTGGCGGCGGTTCCCCGCTCACATGACTCAGCAAGGACTAGCCATGACCGTTCCCTCGCTCTCCGATGCCTCAGCTGACCGCCGCGGCCGGCATCGCGCGAAGGGGCGCCGGATCCAGCCGTACGCGTGGCTGGGAGCGGGTGTGCTCACCCTCGGGGTCGGTGCCGCGATGGCCGGTGGGTCACCGGTCGCACGCGCCGACACCACCGACGCGGCGGGAGCCACCGCGGCCGAGGGTTCGGGATCGGCAGGGCCGTCGGCGGCGCGGGGGTCGACTCGGTCCCGAGCGGGTTCCGAGGCCACCAACGGGTCGCCTTCGGAGCGCCGCTCCGCGGCCGCAGCCGCCCCGGGTATCGCGCAGGGCTCCGGAGGTAGGCCCCGTGCCGCCGCGACGGTGACTGGCTCGAAAACCGTTGAGGAACAACAGACCAAGCTCTCCCCGGTCCTGGCAGCACCACAGGTCGCGGTGCCGGCCGCAGTGGTCAACTCCCCGGCGCCCAATCAGTTGCTGCGGGCCGGATTGGCGGCGCCGGCATCGGCGGCAGACGAGGCCTTCGCGTCGTCGAGTCTGGCGGTGGCTCCCGGCTCGGCCCAGGCGTTGGCGGTCGGGGCCTGGCAGCCCGGTTCGTTCATCTCGATCTTCATCGGCAACGGCACCGCCGCACATCCCAACGGCGGCATCCTGATCGGCAACGGTTACAGCTGGACCGCGGCCACGTGCACCGGAGGCGCGGTGTGCACCGGCGGTAACGGCGGACTGATCGGCAACGGCGGCAGCGGCTACAACGGCGGGGACGGCGGAAACGCCGGATGGTTCGGCGACGGCGGCGCCGGCGGTGCCGGCGGTCGCGGGTCGGCCGGCGGTAACGGTGGCTTGGGCGGATTGTTGCTGGGCAATGGTGGGGCCGGCGGAAACGGCGGGTCGGGCGGCGCCGGCGGCAACGGCGGCGATGCGGGCCGGCTGTCGATCTATGGCAATGGCGGCGGCGGCGGTGCCGGCGGCACCGGCGGCGCGGGCGGAAACGGCGGGAACAGCGCGCTGTGGCTGGGTAGCGGCGGTAAGGGCGGTAACGGCGGCGCCGGCGGCGCGGGCGGCAACGGTGGGGACACCCGGCTGATCACGATCTGGGGTGACGGTGGTGCCGGCGGTGTCGGCGGATCCGGGGCCTTCGGCGGCGACGGGGGCGGCGGCGGACTGGTGTTCGGCAACGGCGGTGACGGTGGTGCCGGCGGGGCCTCCACCGATAACGCCGTGACGGGCGGGCATGGCGGCAACGGCGGCAGCACCGGACTGCTGTCACTGTGGGGCAACGGCGGCGCCGGCGGAGCGGGAGGCGGGGGCGCGGCCGGCGATGTGGGCACCGGCGGCGGCACCGGCGGTGTCGGCGGCAACGGTGGTGTCGGCGGCAACGGCGGCGAGGGTAGTTGGATCATCGGCCGTGGCGGTGCGGGTGGTGTCGGCGGCCTGGGTGGGGCCGGCGGCACCGGTACCCGCGGTGTCGACGGCGAAGACGCCATCACTGCAGGCGGTGTCGGCGGTGACGGCGGCGACGGCAGCGACGGTGGTGTCGGCGGTAACGGTGGCGCGGGCGGCCAAGCCGGTTCGGGCCGGTTCCTGCTGCTGTTTGCACGCAACGGCCGCGACGGTAACGGCGGTAACGGCGGCACGGGCGGCAACTCCGGTGCGGCCGGTAACGGTGGTAGCGGCGGTGACGGTGACGCCACCAACCCCGACGGCGGTGATGGCGGTAACGGTGGCAACGACGGCGGCGTCGCGGGTGTCGGTGGCGTCGGCGGCGTGGCGGGCGGCCGGCACGCGAGTGCGGGGGCCTCGGGTGCGGCCGGCACGATCACTGACGGCGGTAACGGCGGCACCGGCGGTGCGGGCTACGACCCCGCCAGTGACCCCTTCGCAGTGGCCGGTATCGCCGGCGGCAATGGCGGCAACGGCGGTAACGGCGGCACCTACGGCGACGGCGGGGCCGGAGGCGCCGGCGGTAACGGCGCTCTCGGCGCGGGCACCACCGGTGCGGGTGGCACCGGTGGCAACGGTGGCGCCGGTGGCCGCGGCGGCTTGGTGTCCGGTGCCGGTGGCACCGGTGGCAATGGTGGTGCCGGTGGCACCGGTGGCGTCGGTGCGCGGGGTGCCGACGGCGCTGATGCGACCGCGACGACGGCGGCGGGCAACGGTTCCGACGGTGGTGCCGGTGGCGGTGTCGGCGGGCTCGGCGGCAACGGTGGTGTGGGCGGTGCGGCGTCGGTCGGCAGCCTCAACGGCAGCGGCGGCAACGGCGGCAACGGTGGCGCCGGCGGCGAAGGCGGCGACGGCGGCAACGGAGGTAAGGGCAGCGCGGCGTTCGCCACCGGTGGCAACGGCGGCAACGGCGGCGGTGGTGCGGGCGCCGGCGGTGCGGGCGGTCTCGGTGGTGCGGCCGGCAGCGGCGGCAGCGGCGGCAAGGCCGGAACCAACGGCGGTGCGGGATCGACCGGCGGTGGTGACTCCGGCGACGGTGGTAACGGCGGCGCGGGCTATGACGCCGCGTCCGACCCGACCGCGGCACCGGGCACCGCGGGCGGTAACGGAGGTGCCGGTGGCAACGCCGCCGCCTACGGCCGGGGCGGCGCGGGCGGCACGGGCGGCAACGCCGCCGCCGGCGGCACGGGCGGTAACGGCGGTGCCGGCGGCAATGGCGGATCGGTCAGCGGCACCGGCGGGGCCGGCGGCACGGGCGGTCGCGGTGGCATCGGTATCGGATCGACCGGGGCCGGCGGTAACGGCGGTGCCGGTGGCACCGGTGGCCGCGGCGGTCTGGTGTCCGGTGCGGGTGGTCGCGGCGGTGACGGCGGTCTCGGCGGCACCGGTGGCGTCGGTGCGCGCGGTGCTGACGGTGCCGACGCGACGGCGACGACCGCGGCCGGCAACGGCGCCGACGGTGGTGCCGGTGGCGGTGTCGGAGGGCTCGGCGGTGCCGGTGGTGTGGGCGGTGCGGCGTCGGTCGGCAGCCTCAACGGCAGCGGCGGTAACGGCGGCACCGGTGGCGCCGGCGGCGAAGGCGGCGACGGCGGTAACGGAGGTAAGGGCAGCGCGGCGTTCGCCACAGGTGGCAACGGCGGAAACGCCGGATCCGGCGGCGGTGTGGGTGGTGTCGGTGGACAGGGCGGTGCGGCCGGCAGTGGCGGCACCGGCGGCAGCGCGGGCTCCAGTGGCAGCGCCGGATCCACCGGCGGCGGGGAGTTCGGCGACGGCGGCAATGGCGGTGCGGGCTATGACGCCGCCGCCGATCCGACCGCAGCGCCGGGAACCGCCGGCGGCAACGGCGGCAACGGCGGTAACGCCGCGGCCTATGGCAACGGCGGCGCCGGCGGCACGGGCGGTAACGGCGCCACCGGGGGCAACGGCGGCGCCGGTGGCTCGGGTGGCAATGGTGGTTCGGTCAGCGGTGTCGGCGGTGCGGGCGGGATCGGTGGTCGCGGCGGAATCGGCACCGGCGCCGGTGGTGTCGGCGGCGCCGGTGGTGTCGGCGGCGCCGGTGGCCGCGGCGGCCTGGTGTCCGGCACCGGTGGTCGCGGGGGCACCGGTGGTGCCGGTGGCACCGGCGCGGTGGGCGCTCGCGGTGCCGACGGGGCCGATGCCACCGCGACAACCGCGGCCGGTAACGGTGCCGATGGTGGTGCCGGCGGTGGTGTCGGCGGTGTCGGAGGTGCCGGTGGTGTGGGCGGCGCGGCGTCGGTCGGCAGCCTCAACGGCAGCGGTGGTAACGGCGGCACCGGTGGTGCCGGCGGCGAGGGCGGTGACGGCGGCAATGGTGGCAAGGGCTGCGCGGCATTCACCACCGGCGGCATCGGTGGCAACGGCGGCGGCGGCAGCGGTACCGGTGGCGCCGGCGGTATCGGTGGCGCGGCAGGCAGCGGCG
>JAIOQK010000008.1 GCA_021413425.1 Mycobacterium sp. | reverse complement strand
GCCGAGTCGCCGGTGCAGGTCTCGCCGTCGCCGAGCACCAGGAACTTCACCCCGGCGGCCGACAGCAGTTCGGCGACCGCCTTGGTGGTCTTCTTGGCGCGGTCTTCGTAGGCGCCGGCACAGCCGACCCAGAACAGGTACTCGAAGCCGACGAAGGATTCGACGTCCTTGCCGTATACCGGCACGTCGAAGTCGACCTCATCGATCCAGGTGAGCCGCTCCTTGGCGTTCTGCCCCCACGGGTTGCCCTTGGTCTCCAGGTTCTTGTAGAGCCCGCCGAGCTCGCTGGGGAACTCCGATTCCATCATCACCTGGTAGCGACGCATGTCGACGATGTGGTCGATGTGCTCGATGTCGACTGGGCACTGCTCGACGCAGGCGCCGCAGGTGGTACACGACCACAGCACGTCCGGGTCGATCACGCCGAGCATCGCGGCGTCGCCGACCAGCGGGCGGCTGGCCTGCAGCGGGGAATCCGCGGGCACCCGGCCGAAGCCGGATTCGGGAACGTGATGCTCCTCGGCATGCTTCTCGCCGGAGAGGTTCTCGCCGATGCCACCGACGGGCGTGTTCTCGGCGGGGGTCTCTTTATCGCTGAAGATGTAGGGAGCCTTCGCGAAGAGGTGATCGCGCAGGTCCATGATGATCAGCTTGGGGGACAACGGCTTTCCGGTGTTCCACGCCGGGCACTGCGACTGGCAGCGGCCACACTCGGTGCACGTGGTGAAGTCGAGGTAGCCCTTCCAGGTGAAGTCCTCGATCTTCCCGCGGCCGAAGACGGCGTCCTCCGCGGGGTCCTCGAAGTCGATGTAGGTGCCCTTGGATTCCATCCGCAGCAGCGGGCCGAGCGCATTGGGCAGCCGCTTGAACGTCACGTTCAGCGGCGCCAGGCCGATGTGCAGATGCTTGGAGTTGAGCACGATGAGCAGGAACACCAGCATCACGCCGATGTGCAGCAGCAGTGCCACCGTCTCGACAATCTCATTGCCGTGTACGCCGAGGGGTTCGAGCAGCTTGGCCACACCGTGGGAGAAGAACGCGGCCGGTCCGTACGGAAGGTTGCCGACGTTGACCGCCGCGCCGCGGAACAGGCCGTAGGTCCAGATCACGTTGAAGATCATGAACAGGATCAGCCAGGCGCCGCCGGTGTGCGATCCGTAGAACCGCGACGAGCGGCCGTGCTCCTTGGGTTCGGCACGCATCCGGATGACGGCGAAGGTGATGATGCCCAGCAGAACCGCGACGGCGAAGAAGTCCTGCAGGAAACCCAGGATGCTCCACTTGCCGATCACCGGGATGTGGAACTTGGGGTCGAACAGCACACCGTAAGCCTCGAGATACACCGTGGCCAGAACAAAGAAGCCCCACATGGTGAAGAAGTGCGCGATGCCCGGAATCGACCAGCGCAGCAGCCGGGTCTGGCCGAAGACCTCCTTGACCTGATTACCGATCCGTTCGCCGAGGTGGTTCTTGCGTCCGCGCTCATCGGCGGTGGTCGCACCGGACCGGATCAGTTTCGTCAGCCACAGCACCCGCTTGAGTGCGAACACTCCGACGATGGCGGTCATGGCCAGACCTATGGTCAGCCGGATGAGAGTCTGCGTATCCACGGCTTCCCTCTCTTGGGAGCTACTGGTCGGTAACCAGGCTTGTGTTACCGGCGGGTAACTTATGCCTGTTTGCAGTTCATAGTCGCATCCCGCAGCTCTGTCATGTGAGAGGGGTTGCCATAACTCACGGTCGGCCTATTCCTCCGGAGCCGGCTTGGTGGTCGGCAGTGCTGTCTCAGTGGGGAGCACCGCCTGAGTGGTGATCACCGGCTCGACGGTCGTCGTCGGCGGCGGGGCCGCGGTCGTGGTCGGCGGTTCCACCGTCGTGGTGGGTGGCGGCGTCGTGCGAGTGGTCGTGGTGGTGGGTGTGGTTGTCGTGGTTGTCGTGGTGGTGGTGGTGGGCGTCGTGGTGGTCGTGGTGGTTGTGGTTGTTGTGGTTGTGGTGGTGGTGGTGGGCGTCGTCGATGTTGTGGTGGTGGGGGCGGTTGTTGTGGTTGTCGGTGTGATCGTCGAGACGGTCGGTTGGCCATTCCCCCCGGTCACGGTGACCGTCTGTGGCACGGGCACATTGGACGTCGATGGCCCGTCGCCGGGCTTGGTGACACGGGTCGTCGTGGTCACCGGAGTGCTGTCGGAGCTTGTCAGAGTCAGCGCCAGCCCCCCGACGGCCAATGCGGCGAGCGCCGCGGCGATGCCGAACAGCAGAGGAGGGCGTCGGTACCATGGCGCCGACGCGGAAACCGCGGTGGTCCGGTCGTCGGCTCCGAGAAAAACCGTCGGGCGGTCTGCGGTGGAAGACGCCGCGTAACTCTGCCCCGCATAGTCCTCGCCCACATAGTCCTCGCCTTCATAGGGCACGGGCTCGCCGGAAGCGTCGTCGTCCTGCGACCAGGCCAGGGCCTGTCCGGCCTGGGTCGGGTCCGATGCGCTGGGGGCTAAGCCGGTGGGGTCATCCGCACCCGCGGCGTCGCCCAGGTGTGCGTACTGCGTGGGTTCGCTGTCGGGGTACTCACCCTCCGGGGGATCTTGAGGCGCCACGGCGTGAACCCTAGTGCTCTA